>JASJDI010000073.1 GCA_030065155.1 Xenococcaceae cyanobacterium MO_188.B29 | reverse complement strand
TGGAAAGACTCAAATCCTACAGTAGAAATACCAGAGTCAATCTCCTTAGAAGAGACTACTCTAGAAGAAGAAACCCCAGAAACAATCACAACCACTTTTGAAGATTTAACTTCCAGAGAAGAAACGGTTGAGACAAAAACTTTTGGAGATTCAACTGTTACTAGCGAAAAGCCAGAGGTAAATACTAGCACTTTTGAGGATACAACTACCACAGTAGAAAGCTCAGATTCCATCAAAGCTGCCTTTGAATATCCAACCCCAGGATGGCAAAATCCATTTTTAGAAGAATCATCCTACTCAACAACAGAAAGCGATGATTCCAATGAAATTACAGAATCAACTAGTGCATTCGATCGAGAAACAGATGAAGCTTATTCCGAGTTTAATTTCGAGTCTTTGAAATCAGAAAATGAGGAAGAAAAGCCTATTGATGGAGAGTTTACTAACTCAGAAGAAATAAACAAAAATTTTACGTCTAGTATAGATGAATTTCTAGCCGATCTAGATAAGAATAATGATAAACCTGCTCAGGACAAATAATAGATTGCTCAAGAATTATGAAAGCCTTGCTCTGCATGATTGCCAAAAGTGGATTAAATTACCAAAAAAAAATTTGCTCTTGAGATTAAACTCCTTAGATACTTTCCTTCTGAACTCTCGAACTTTAGATAACTTTAGATTTTAAAACGATGGGTAGAAAAGCAAAATTAAAAAAACTGCGTCGAGAATTAAAAACAAATCCTGCGACTGAAAAGCAGTCTCCCTCAACTCAATTTGTTGAACAGTTGAACAAGCTAGGCTATCAGCTTAAAGAGATACAGCGATCGCCTGAAGTACCCAAACAAAATATCGAACCACAGTTGTGAACTATCTAAATCAATTTGTGTTCAGTTAGTTCAGTTGTTTGGATACCCATAATAACTTCTTCTAACGGAATTTGGTTTTGGCGATGTCTTCTACTTCTGGCTTTGACAATAAGCTCTTTGATAGATAGAGGAAGAACTATGGGCCAAAATAAAGGAGCAATTAATAATACGAGCCAAGACAGAAAATGATTTTTGGGGGTTGTCCTATCTAGAAGAAAAAGACCAAACCAAAGGCAAAAAACGGCTGTGGCTATCATGAAATAGCAAATAAACATATTGCGATACATTAGATTAAGTTAAGTTTTGTGACTACCTGAGATCCCTAGTTGGCTGTTTAAGTTTTAGATTCTCCCCTGATTACATTATCTGGGGAGTTAAACTTAAGGACTATTAGTATAATTACTGAAATTATCGATTTATAAATCGATTTATAAAAATATTAGCTTGATTTTATAAGTTAATTAGCTATTAAAATATAAATTTTTTTTATGAAAACTATTTATTTATTATCATCTGCAAGTAATTCGTATAATTAAAACTCAAGCAAAAGGATTACTTTTGTAATAATTATTATTAATTGGATTTAATTAAAGAAAAATAAACTAATTGAATCCCAAAAAACAGCAAATTTGTATCAAATATCACTTCTTTTGGGGCGGTTTGCTGATATAAATTCCAGTATTTTGCTAGCAAGAGAGCATCTCCTCCAGTAACAATAACTGTGCTTTGAGGAAATTTATCAGTCCAATCGGTAATAAAACTATTGATACCTGCCAAAACAGTATAAACAATACCACTCTCGATCGCCTTAGTAGTATTTAAAGCCCAACGATGGGGTAAAGATGAAGTTAATTTCACAATCGGTAAAGCAGCAGTGTAGTCAGCAAGGGCTTTTAATTGCAGACTCAAGCCTGGTAAAATAGCACCACCAACTAATTTTTGCTCATCATCGACTCCTGTAAAAGTCAAAGCAGTACCAGCATCAATTACGAGACAAGGAAAGCCATAAGTTTTTCCTGCGCCCCAAACTGCCAAAGCGCGATCGACACCCATAGTAGGATAAATTCCTGGGAGAGGAATATCCGCCAAAGTAATTTGCTGTAGAGGAGTGTAATTTTTCCATAACTTAGTCTGTTCGGGCACAACCGAAGCCAGACAGACAGGAAGTTGAGATAATTTATCTGCCAAGAAAGCATCGGGAAATATTGCTGAGGGAATAGTGTTATTAGCTACGGGTTTAGTTAAATATTGGCTATTCCAGCTTAATTGAAGTTTCTGTGCTTTAAACCATGCCCAATGTAACCGGGAATTACCGATACTTAAACATAGCCAATCTAAGGACTTGCGAGCGCTCATTTAGATATTTTTAGTCTGGCGATAAGTTTTTCTATCTAATATTTTTTTTGAGGCGTGTAACAATAAAAAAAATAAACAAATAATAAAAACCGTAAAGGAGAGGGAAGATGGTAACTACCCCAATAAAAATAGAAAAACGGTTAACTATTCAAACTGTTGATATTGAACCAGATACTACCACTATCCGTTCTCTTGATTGGGATCGCGATCGTTTTGATATAGAATTTGGTTTACAAAACGGAACAACTTATAATTCTTATCTAATTCGTGGCGAAAAAACTGCTTTAGTAGATACTTCCCACGCTAAGTTTCGTCAATTATACTTAGATACTCTTACTGGTTTAATTGACCCCCAAGAAATAGATTACATAATTATTAGCCATACAGAACCAGATCATAGTGGTTTAGTTAAAGACGTATTAGAGTTAGCACCCCAAGCAGTAGTATTAGGGGCAAAAACAGCTATTAAATTTTTAGAAGATTTAGTTCATCAGCCTTTTGAATACAAATTTGTCAAAAGTGGAGAAAGTGTTGATTTAGGCAAAGGTCATATTATTGATTTTATCAACGCTCCTAACCTTCATTGGCCCGATACTATCTTTAGTTACGATCGCGGTACAGGGATTCTTTATACTTGCGATGCTTTTGGAATGCACTATTGTGACAATAATGCTTTTGATGAAGAGTTAAGCGCGATCGAAAGAGATTATCGTTTCTATTATGAATGTTTAATGGCTCCTAATGCTCGTTCCGTTATTTCAGCGATGAAACGGATGAAGAAGTTGGGAGAAATTAACACTGTAGCTAATGGTCATGGTCCTTTATTGCGTCATAATTTAAAGGAAATGTTAAATCGCTATTGGGATTGGAGTAACGCCCAAACCAAAGCGGAAAAAAATGTAGCTGTATTTTACGTCTCTGACTATGGTTATAGCGATCGCGTTTCTCAAGCAATTGCCCATGGTATCATCAAAACTGGTGTAGCAGTAGAGATGGTAGACTTGCGCTCGGCAGATAATAATGAAGTTCACGAAATCGTTAGTCGTGCTGCTGGTATTGTTTTAGGTATGCCTCCTTTGTCTGGTAATAATCTCAAAGAAATAACTACCAATATAGGCACTATCTTAGCTGCTAGCAAAGAGAAACAGGTTATCGGGATGTTTGAATCCTATGGTGGTGATGATGAACCGATCGATCCTTTGCTCACTAAGTTCAGAGAAGTTGGCTTAAAGAAAGCTTTTCCTTCCATTAGAATCAAAGATAATCCTGATGAAGCTACCTATCAATTATGTGAAGAATCGGGAACAGACTTAGGACAACTGCTAAGTAGAGATAAAATTGTTAAACAAATTAAGTCTCTCGATACCGATTTAGATAAAGCTTTAGGTAGAATTAGCGGTGGACTTTATATTATCACAGCCAAAAAAGGTGATGTTAGTAGTGCCATGTTAGCTTCTTGGGTATCTCAAGCTAGCTTTGAACCACCTGGATTTACTATTGCCGTAGCTAAAGATCGAGCGATCGAATCTTTGATGCAGGTACGCGATCGATTTGTCTTAAATGTACTGGAAGAAGGTAAATATCAAAACCTAATGAAGCACTTCCTAAAAAGATTTAAACCAGGTGCCGATCGTTTTGCGGGAGTTAATACCCAAACCGCTAATAATGGTTCGCCAATTTTGACTGATGCTTTAGCCTATCTAGAGTGTGAAGTTGTTACGCGGATGGAATGTAGGGATCACTGGATTGTTTATAGCAAAGTAAGTGATGGTCGTGTTTCCGACCCCAATGCCTTGACTGCGGTACACCATCGTAAAGTTGGTAATCATTACTAGAAAGCTATTAGCTTTTGACAATAAAATTAGTCGATCGAGTTGCAAAAGCTATGCTAAAGCTGGAAGTATACCCCTTTATCATTTACAACAAGTGATTTCTAGAACACCGATTCAGTATTCATAATTATTGGTGAGGAAGATCGGGGAAAGTGGGAAGACAAGGGAGAAAAGCGGTGCGAACCTGCGGGCAGAACCCCTAAAGGGTTCAGCAGTTCCTTCAAGTCGGCGGTAGTCGCTACAACGGGGGGAACCCCCGCAACGCGCTACCTTGGGAACCCGCCCAACGGACTGCTTCACCGCGTCGGCGAAAGACGCAAGGGAATCCTGCCCAAGAGAGGCGAGGAAACCTCGCCATAGGAAAGCGCACCAAGAAAGGAGCAATGTGATTTCTTCCTTGTCTTCAGTGTCCTACTTGTCCTTTTTTTCCGAAACTTTTGGGATTAATTAATTGGTGTTCTAGGCAACTCTTCCTTCTGTAGAACCAGAAATTGCTTTCCAACCAGCTAACCCGCCTTGTAGCAGAGAGACGTTAATGAATCCTTCTTGTCTAAATTTGTCAGCAGCAAGATCGGCTTGGGTGTCATTATCGCCATAAACATAAATTTCGCGATTTTTAGCAAGACTATTGATGAATCTTTCTATTAGATCATCAGAAGCTATAGACATCGCTCCAGTAATATGCTCTTGTAAATAAGCTTCGCTATTTCGTGCATCTAAAATTGTCAATGCTGGCTCTCCCCAATCTAAACGTTCTTTAAGAGCTTGCGCGCTGGATACTGGTAGTTGCTGTTGAGGAGGCGTAGGAATAGCCTTAGTTATGGTATTTTTGATCTCTAAAATTTTTTCAGCTTCTGCTTGAGACATAAAAATTATTACTCTAATGAAATACGTTACTTTTTATTAAGCTGGAAATTTAAGATTAAATACTCCATCAAAAGTAAGAAATATAGTAAAAAGTAGCAAGTAGTGAGTGCCCTAATACTAATTACGTATTGCTATGGTGAATTTCGAGTTATGTCAATTCTGAAAAATCATGCTACACATTCCTCCCTTTGCCTCTCCTGCCTCCTTTGCTCCCTCTGCTTGTCATTTAGCAAATTTAAATAGACATGGTACTAGTGGCTTATAAAACCAATCCTAATGGTTCTCCTGCACAACCAAAAGATCCTAGAGTTTGTCCGAAGTGAACAGAATTGAGCAAAAAACTCTCAAAATTTTTGAGTGTAAAAGTAAGTATAGCGATCGCCACACCAGGTAAAATTAGACCTGTCTTGAAAATAGAAGTTCAGGAGCGGTGCGACCGAATCGCATATCTTAGGCGTATTCGCAAGCGCATCGAAGGAGTTGCTGAAGTTCAGAATGAATTATTTTCATACCTGGGTTGTGAACGCTCGTTCATGGCATCTCTTGCAAAAATAAATGAGAAATTCAAATTAATTCCTTTTACCCTTCGGGTTCAGCACTTTGCTCAAGTCGGGGAATCCGCCCACCGCAAGTGCTTCACCTTTTACCTTTTACCTCAACTTGACCAAGGTTGATAAGACTTATGCAAGAAGTCTATTGTCTAGCAATTATTTGCTTTCTGGTGGATTGCTCGCTCTGAAATTATCAACCCTTATAAATCCAATTCATCTTCTCAAATACGATCGCCATCATCGCAGAATATACCAAGACTCTCATTAAAACAGGTTTCTGCTTCGGCAAAGCGTCCTAATTTTTCTAACACATACCCTTTTTCACACCAGGCTTCGTAGTAAATTTCTTTTATGGCAATAGCACGCTCAAAGCAATCTAAGGCAGCGTCTAATTTTCCTAACTTAGTTAGTACCTTTCCTTGATTAAACCAAAAAAGATGATTTTGTTTAATTTCTTTGGTAGTCTTCATAAGAAACTTATCTTGAAAATAGAATTGCTGGAGTTCAGTAGGAACGTTCCAGAAAACGTTCTTACAAGAGTCAGAATGAATTTATGTTTATCTTGAGGTTGTAAACATTGGTTGTTTACTTCTACTAACTTCTTTCACAACTGCGATTTTGGATTTAGGCAAGAAATCTCAGAAATAAATATAGTGTGATTAGTATTTATGGCTGTTTCCCTAAGCTTGGATTACACTACTATGGCAAAAACTCCGAAAAAAAAAAATAGGTTTTTTTCAGGTAAAAGTTCAGGTTAAGCAAGAAAATCTAGTTTTAGAAGCTCGATCGATGTTGTCTAGAAAAGCAATCTGTTAATTTAATACATCCATTTTATTAAAAAAGATGAGTTCAATTTTAGATAAAAACTTACTAACTCTATTTTCTTTTGCTTTAGCAATACCTGTAACCACTACTACAGTTGTTGCAACCTCTTCCCCTCCTATTATAATTCAAAAAAATAACAACCCTACTCAACTAATCAATCGAGCCAAACAACTCTATCAAGACG
This sequence comes from Xenococcaceae cyanobacterium MO_188.B29, assembly GCA_030065155.1. Taxonomy (GTDB): domain Bacteria; phylum Cyanobacteriota; class Cyanobacteriia; order Cyanobacteriales; family Xenococcaceae; genus JASJDJ01. The sequence goes on along the minus strand of JASJDI010000073.1, from coordinate 14,159 downwards.
AACAATATGTAGAAGCAAGTATGGTTTGGCAACAAGCAGCTGCCGTTTTTAAGGAAGAGGGAAATATGCTCAATCAGGCTATGGCATTGAGTAATTTGGCTTTGACGCAGCAAAAATTAGGAGATTTGCCCACAGCAGAAAAGTCGATCGCAGATAGTCTAGAATTAATCCAAAAGCAATCTGTAAGTACAACTCAACAACGTCTTCTTGCTAATACTTTAGATATTCAAGGTAGTTTAAAGCGATCGCAAGGAGAAGCTAGAATGGCTTTGGATGCTTGGAAACAAGCAGAGCAAATTTATCAAGAATTAGATAATAATAGAGCATTAGTCAAAAATCTAATTAATCAAGCTCAGGCTTTACAAGATTTAGGCTATTATCGTCGCGCTAGCAAAATCTTGACATCAGCCCAAGCTAAACTTGACTCAGAACCTGATTCTGAGCAAAAGATCTTAGCATTACTTAGCTTTGGGAATAATCTTCGTTCCACAGGAAACTTAGAGCAATCTCACGCAGTCCTTCAAGAAGCTAGTAAAATAGCGGAGCGTTTAGAAGCTAATCCGCAAAAAAATTTAATTTTGATTAGTCTAGGAAACACTCTCCGTGCTTTAGGGAATCGAGCTAGCGAATCTCGAACCCTTGAGTCGGTTAGTATATCATCACCAAACTGTTTAGCAGCTCTTAATTCCCAACAAGCAAATACCTATTATTTGCAAGCAGTAGACTGTTATCAACAAACAAACTTATCTTCCGAGCCAAGCATCACAGTCAAAGCTAACTTGAATCTACTGAGTGTAGCTGTGCAAAATCAAAGCGGAGAAATTATTTCCGCACAATCATCAGTTTCCATTCCCGATCTAATCTCAAGCATAAAAACAAATCTAGCCAAGCTACCTATCGATCGCACAATTGTCTTCGATCGCCTTAATTTGGTTCAAAGCTTAATCTGTCTCCAACCAAATACACTGCCAATTCCTTCTCCTCTGGTTCAAACATGCCAACCATTACCAAACCAAGATTTGCCAATATCTTGGTCAGAAATTGAACAAGAAACTAAAATTGCCCTTGAACAAGCTAACCAGTTACAAGATAGACAAGCACAAGCCTATTCTTTAGGCTATTTAGGTGCAATTTATCAACAAATGGGAAGGTTTATCGAAGCGGAACAGTTCACCCACGAGGCTTTATTAACTGTAGATAGCAATATAACACCAGAAGTAACTTATCTCTGGCAATGGCAGTTAGGCAGAATCTATAAACTCCAGAATAAGCCAGAAAAAGCCTTACAATCTTATAACAATACTTTTGACATATTACAGTCTTTAAGACAAAACTTAGTGGCAGTCGATTCTAATATGCAGTTCGCCTTCCGCGAGCGCATTGAGCCAGTTTATCGCGAACACGTAGCATTACTCTTACGAGAGAATAATCCTAATCAAACTAACCTCGAACAAGCTCGCGATACGATCGAAGCCTTGCAACTAGCAGAATTGAATAACTTTTTTCGAGAAGCTTGTATAGATGCTAAACCTCAAAGAATAGAGCAGATTGACCCCTCAGGAGCAGTTATTTACTCTATTATTCTTCCAGATCGTTTGGCTATTATCCTCTCTCAACCCGAACAGCCCCTCAGATCTTATTTGACACTTATCAATCCAGAAGAAATCGATCGCGTTTTTGAAGACTTGTATGCTAATCTCAATCCATTCTTATCACCTACTAATCCTTTAAAACCCAATCAAACTTTTTATAACTGGTTGATTCGTCCCCTAGAAAGCCAACTCGAACAAAATCAAACTGAGACATTGGTATTTATTTTGGATGGCGTAATGCGAGGGATTCCTGTTGCTTCTCTTCACGATGGAAAACAATATCTAATCGAAAAATATGGTCTGGCTTTAACTCCTGGCTTGCAACTACTAACATCTCGTTCCTTAACTTCTGGCACTTTAGAAACTATTGGAGGAGGGTTAACTCAACCCCGTCAAGGGTTTTCTTCTTTACCTAATGTAGAAACAGAGTTTTTAGAAATTTCCAATTTAGTTACTTCGGAAATTCTCTTAGACGAAAGCTTTACTCGCGATCGCTTGCAAGCACAGGTTACTAATCTCCCTTACCCCATAGTACATCTAGCAACCCACGGACAGTTTTCTTCTCGTGCAGAAGATACCTTTTTACTTACTTGGGACGATCGTATTAATGTTAAAGATTTAGACCAATTACTTCAAGAAAGAAATTTGACTGAAGATGCTCCCATAGAATTATTAATTTTGAGTGCTTGCCAAACCGCCACAGGAGACAAACGAGCAGCACTAGGATTAGCAGGAGTTGCTGTCCGCTCTGGTGCGCGGAGTACTGTGGCTACTTTATGGGCAATCCAAGACAATTCTACTGCCGAATTTATGACCCAATTTTATCGAGTTTTGAAAAATAGAGAAATTAATAAAGCAGAGGCACTACGTCAAGCACAATTGAGTTTATTGCGATCTTCTCAATACCAACATCCTTTCTATTGGTCTGCTTTTGTGTTAGTCGGCAATTGGTTGTAACGATGAACGAAGGTAGAAGGCAGAAGGCAGAAGGCAGAAGGATTTTAGTTGAATCAGGAAAATTATAAAAATATTTATATGTAATTATTGATATATAAATATTTTACTGATAGCATATAAATATGCTGAAATATATTCTTCTAGGATTCCTCAATTATGAACCGATGACAGGTTACGACCTAAAGCGTTTAGTCGATGGATCAACTGCACATTTTTGGCACGCCTATCATAGTCAAATTTATACCACTTTACGCAAAATGGAGCAGGATGGTTTAGTGACTTCGGTTATAGATGATAGTGACGAAAGGAGCGAACGGAGAATTTACAACATTACCGAACAGGGGAAATCTCAACTAAAACAATGGTTAGGCAAAAGTCTCACCGAGTTACCACCTAGCAAAGATGGTCTACTCGTTAGGTTGTTTTTCTCTGGTTCGAGGGATAACCAAGACGTTCTTAACGAGCTTAGGTTTCAGCTTCAGCTACACCAGCAACAACTAGAACTATACCAACAGATTAAACCAGAACAATCCGCAGCAGAACAATCTCCAGTCAAAAGCGATCGACAAGAGAGCCACCACGTGGAGAGCCTTGATTTCGATCGCGAAGCCAAATTTTGGCAGATGACTCTCGATCTCGGTCTTGCCTACGAACAAATGTACTTAAAATGGTTAGATGAAACTATTGCCAAGATTGAATCATTTTAATTATCCTGATCTCGCAAATTTCCTTCTTTTGTATGTCAAAACTTACATATAAAAAATTACAAAATTTAATTAACTTTAAGGAGGCTAAGAAAATGTCCAAGAGATATAGCAACGAAGAAGTACAAGAAATCTTGCGAGAAGCAACAATGATGCAAAAAGATCCCGAAATTTCGCCAGAACAACTTTTAGAAATAGCCAGTGAAGTTGGTATTTCAGCCCAAACCTTGCAAAAAGCTGAACAATCTTGGTTAGAGCGACAAAAAGTAACTCAAAAACAAGCCAAAAAGAGAAGGAAATTTATTCGGTTTAATCTAATTCCTTATTTAGTTGTAAGTGTATTTCTGGTACTGCTGAACCTTGCCACCACACCTCGCGATTTCTGGAGTATCTATCCAATTCTTGGCTGGGGTTTGGGAGTCGCAATTGAAGGCTCTTGTCTTTACTCTCAAGGCAAACAAAACATTAACGCTCCCTTCGGTCTAAAGTAATAAGTAGTAAGTAATTTTAGTTACCATGAAAATATCAATGGACTTAAATTACTTAACCTAGAATTATGGTTTTTTTGTACCCTCAGACTCAACATCCATTAATTCCTCAAGCCCATTCTGTGGAAGAAGATCGAGCTTTGGCTAGTGAAACTAAAAATTTTCGTAATCAGCTTTTGCTCTTACTTCAAAATCAAGTTGATAAAATATCTGCCGATTATTCTGATTCAGATGATTCTGAATCCCTTTATCGTCATATTCGTCAAGAATTAGACGCAAACCCAGAAATACAAAAAGCTCACCAACGTCGCAGTACACTTCAAGATCGTCTTTGGGAAAGAGTTGCCAATAACATTAAAAGCGATCGCGATCGACTAGCTCGTGAATATGCATCTTTACTTAAGATTAAAGATAAAGGAGGATTAGAACTTAATGCCAAACTTGATTGTCCTCGACATCAACTAAAAGTTGATATTCATAGAATGCCTGGTGGCTATCTTCAAGATCATGATGAATCTGATTTTTGGACAGGAGCTATTTACGATAGTGGTGTTTTTCTCTACGGACAAGGATGGTTTGGAGGCTTAAATGATGAATTAGGTCATACCTTAATTAATAACGTTTTGCGTCATTATTACCCAGAATTCACCCCTCAAAAAATCCTAGATATGGGATGTTCCGTAGGACATAGTACCCTACCATATACTTCAGAATATCCCGATGCAGAGGTGTGGGGAATCGATCTAGGAGCATCTTTATTAAGATACGCTAGTGCTAGAGCAAAAGCACTGGATAAAGCAGTTTATTTCTCTCAACAAAATGCAGAAAAAACTGAATTTGAGGATAATTCCTTTGATTTAGTAGTTAGTCATATCTTGCTTCATGAAATTCCTAGTGGTGCCAGAAAAAAAGTATTTGCTGAAAGCTATCGCTTGCTTAAAAAAGGTGGAATGATGATTCACTTAGAAAGCAACTTATTTTTATCTCCTCCTACTCTAGCTTCTCGTTATTTTCGGGATACCGAAGTTTGGGTTAATTCAGAACCATATTTAGCCTCTTCAAAATTAGAAGATTTTGAAACTTATACACAAAAGGCTGGATTTAACCTAGAAGACTTGGAAATTCTTTGTGTTCCTGGTTACTATGCACAACAAAAAGGAATCAATAAGAAGAGTTGGACTACCTTTTGCGCTAAGAAAGTTTGATTATTGTTATTTTAGACGTGATTGATGCATTCAAAGTAAGGTTATCTAGCTTTTTCTTTGAATGCAACATAAAATACAAAATAACACACAATCAAATCTGCTGAGCATAAATTAGAGTAAAATTGAGCCAGTAAAAATACATAGTAAGCAAGCTATTAACTATACAATTTGTTCAAATATCTATCTGTTTTCCAGATGCAGACATAGCCCATAATGAATCAATATTTATTCAAACGCTTACTAGTATCTATCCCAACTTTGATTGCCATTAGTATTGTTATCTTCACCATTTTGGCATTAGCCCCAGGAGATCCTTTAGGAGAATTTGCATCTAATCCTGCAATTACTGCAGAAGTCAGAGAAAATATTCGTAAATCTTTTGGTTTGGATCAACCAGTACATATTCGCTATATTAAATGGTTTTGGTCTTTTATTCAGGGAGATATGGGCTATTCTTTTACTAGTAGAAGTCCTGTATTTCAGCTATTATTACAACGTCTGCCTACAACTCTGTCGATCGTAGGCTCAGCTTATATTTTTAGTATTTGTATTGCTTTACCGTTAGGAATACTTTCTGCGGTTAAACGCTATTCTAAATTGGATCAAATTATTACAACTTTTACTTTTTTAGGTTTTTCTCTGCCAACTTTTTTTACAGGTTTACTATTCATTATAATTTTTAGCGTTCAGTTAAATTGGCTACCTTTTATTTATAACAGTACTTTGGAAGTAACGGATTGGTCGAGTTTTTTAGAACAATTAAAACAATCAATTATGCCTGTTTGTGTTTTAGCACTATATCAATCAGCAGTAGTAATGAGGTTTGTTCGTTCTGCGGTATTAGATGAATTGAATCATGAATATGTACGTACAGCTTTAGCTAAAGGATTAACAAATTTTGATGTGATTAAAAATCATGTTTTACGAAATGCGATGATTCCAGTTGTTACGTTAATTGCTTTAGATATTCCTGCTATTTTTACTGGAGCATTAGTAACAGAACAAGTGTTTAGAGTACCTGGAATTGGAGCTTTATTAATTGAATCAATTTATCGTAGTGATACTCCTGTAGTGATGGCAATAACTTTTATTTACGGTATTTTGATTGTTATTTTTAATTTAGTTGCCGATCTTCTCTATGGTGTTCTCGATCCTCGCGTTAGATATTAACATTAGTTGAGGATTATCATTTCCAGACGGATTTATCGGATAGATATCGAAAAGCATCCGCAGTATTTTCGGGTTGGTAAGATTCAAAGAGACTGGATGGATAGCGGTTGATATATTGATTGAAAACTGGACGATATAATTCCATTGGTACAGAGGGTGGATAACGTCTTTGCCGAAAATCAGCAATAGGAATTGTAGCAGTGACTAAAGTTTCATGAACTGAGTTAGCTTCCCTCATCAGTTCACCACGAGGATCATAAATAGCTGAACTTCCACTACTAGTATCTGCAAAGAAGCCTGGATTATTATGTAGGCTTAATTAAGGTTAAAACAGTTATAATTCTAATCAATCTAGTAAGCTTAGATGCTAGCTACTGAAAAAATCTCATGACTCATTTTGGCATTATTTGTCCTGCTGCTGCTGGTCATCTTAACCCCATGACGACTCTAGGTTACGAACTTCAAAGACGTGGTCATCGCGTCACCCTATTAGGAATTGAAGACGCTCAACCAAAAGTTCTAGCCGCAGGATTAGAATTTCAGGTGATTGGCAAGTCGGATTTTCCCAAAGGAGCAACGAAAGACTTATTTACTCAACTAGGTAATCTGAGTGGATTTAAGGCATTGCAGTATACAATCAATTGGATTGCCAATGGAGCTAACATAGTTCTTCGGGATGCTCCAGAAGCAGTTAAAGCAGCAGGTATAGAGGCATTATTAGTAGATCAAGCTGCTCCAGAAGGAGGAACGGTTGCTGAATATCTAGACATTCCTTTTGTTAGTGTGTGCAGTGCCATCATGCTGAATCGAGAAATAAATGTGCCTCCCTTTACTACACCTTGGAATTATGACCCTTCATGGCGAGGAATTCTACGCAACAGAGTCGGTTATGCCCTGCTTAATCGTATTGGGAAATCTCTGCGAAAAGTTATTAATGACTATCGTCAGCAGTGGAATTTATCTCCCTATCACGATCCCAATGGAAACTATTCCCAGTTGGCGCAACTTAGTCAACAGCCTGCTGAATTTGAATTTCCGAGAAAAGAACTACCATCAGTTTTCCATTTCACAGGTCCTTATAATAACCCAGCGAGTCGAGAACCTACACCTTTTCCTTATGAGAAATTAACTGGGCAACCACTCATTTATGCTTCGATGGGGACTTTACAAAATCGGCTTCTCTGGATTTTCCACATGATTGCAGAAGCTTGTGTGGGATTGGATGTTCAATTAGTTATTGCCTTGGGTGGAGGTGAAGCTCCAGAATCTTTGCCAGAATTACCTGGAAATACTATTGTTGTTGGCTATGCACCTCAATTGGAACTATTACAAAAAGCAATTCTTACCATCACTCACGCAGGAATGAATACTACCCTAGAATCTTTGAGTAATGGAGTACCAATGGTAGCTATTCCCATTACCAACGATCAACCTGGAGTGGCAGCGCGAATCGCTTGGACAGGTACAGGGAAGGTTGTACCTTTGGGCAAAGTGAGTGTGGAGAAGCTACGTGAGGCTATTAAACAAGTCTTAACCGAAGATTCCTATAAAAAGAATGCTTTGAGGCTACAAGAGGCGATTAGACGAGCAGGTGGAGTGAGTCGGGCTGCTGATATTATCGAGCAGGTTGTTGCTACAGGTAAGCCCGTTTTGGCTTCGGGAGCAGTATAAAAATATTGTCAGATTTCTGAAGATTGAAAAGATCAGCTTATGACTCATTTTGGTATTCTCTGTCCCTCAGCATCCGGTCATCTCAATCCCATGACTACCTTGGGATATGAACTTATGAGACGTGGTCATTGTGTTACCCTATTTGGGATAGTTGATTCTCAACCCAAGGCACTGGCAGCCGGATTGAATTTCTGGGCAATTGGAGAGTCTGAGTTTCCCATGGGGACAACTGCACAACTAATGAAACGAAGAGGAGAATTGAGTGGGCTTGCTGCATTACGATATAACTTCAGCTTGGCAAAACGGGATGTATCTGCGTCTCTTCGGGATTCTCCTATCGCCCTTAAGTCTGCTGGTGTAGAAGCATTGCTAGTAGATCAGGTATCAATCGAAGGAGGTACCATTGCCGAATTGCTGGATATTGCCTTTATTAGTGTGTGTAGTGCCTTGCTGTTTAATCTAGAAGATGGCATTCCGCCTATCTTTACACACTGGGGTTACGACACGGGCTGGCGGGCGATTATCCGCAACCGAGCAGGTTATGCTTTAAGTAGTTTACTTGCTCAACCAATACGGGATGTTATAGCTGAATATCGCAGAAAATGGAACTTACCTTCAAAATTAACAAGCAACGATCTATATTCCCAACTCGCTCAACTGAGTCAACAGCCTGCTGAGTTTGAATTTCCTAGAAAAGAATTGCCTTCGTGCTTCCATTTCACTGGTCCTTATAGTAACCCAGCGAGTCGAGAACCTGCATCTTTTCCATATGAAAAATTGACTGGACAACCCTTAATTTACGCTTCGATGGGGACTATACAAAATCGGCTTCTCTGGATTTTTCAAATGATTGCAGAAGCTTGTGTGGGATTGGATGTTCAATTAGTCATTGCTTTAGGTGGAGGTGAAGCTCCAGAATCTTTGCCAGAATTGCCTGGAAATACCATTGTTGTTGGCTATGCACCTCAATTGGAACTATTACAAAAAGCAATTCTTACCATCACTCACGCAGGAATGAATACTACCCTAGAATCTTTAAGTAATGGAGTACCAATGGTAGCTATTCCGATTGCTACAGATCAACCTGGAGTGGCAGCGCGAATCGCTTGGACAGGTACAGGGAAGGTTGTACCCCTCGGTAAAGTGAGTGTGGAGAAGCTACGTGAGGCTATTAAACAAGTCTTAACCGAAGATTCTTATAAAAAGAATGCCTTGAGGCTACAAGAGGCGATTAAGCAAGCAGGCGGGGTGAGTCGGGCTGCTGATATTATCGAACAGGTTGTTGCTACAGGAAAACCAGTTCTTTCTCACACCACCACCTATTAAAATTTCTTAGCAAATGGTTCTATCCTTATGTAAACTATAATTCCAGAAACTCAACTTCCCAATGGAATGAAAATATTTTGTCTGCGGGAAGAAGAAGTACCTGTTCTTTACGAACAAATTCAAGAATACGTCAAATATGGAATCGAGCTACAGGAAGGTGATCTTGTATTTGATGTAGGAGCTAACATTGGTTTGTTTTCCTTATGGGCATATCAAAAGTGTCAGAAAAATGTGAATATTTACGCTTTTGAGCCTATTCCCGCCATCTTTAAGGTACTACAGGCTAACGCTCAACGCTTTGATTCAGAGAAAATTAAAGTCTTTCCCTGTGGACTTTCTCACCAACCTAAAAGTATAACATTTGCCTAAGTACAGGACAAAACTTGAAAAAGTAAGTAGAAAAAGGGTTTCATGAAAAGTAACCAAACTTAAGCGTGAAACCCTATGAATCATGTTAACTTGCTCCGTCAAACCTTGAAACCCCATCTGAAATGGCATGGAGCACGACTAAGTGTCTTGGCGAGCATTCCCTTGCGTCTTACGCCGACGCGGGGTCTCGCCGCTTTCTGGCTTTATTTCTAATTGCCTTATTTCGGGTCAAAACAGTTAATCTCTCAGACTTATCAACAGGCTTTATGGGAAAAGCGAAGACAGAATCTAACTACAAACGTTTACAAAGATTTTTGCGAGAGTTTGATTTAGACTACTATGTTCTTGCCAAATTAGTCATAGCAATGATGGAAATACCAGAACCTTGGGTATTAAGCATAGATAGAACGGAATGGAAATTTGGACGTAAAATCTTTAATATTTTGACTTTAGGTGTTGTCTATCAAGGAGTTGCATTCCCTTTACTGTGGTGGATGCTAGATAAGAAGGGTAACTCTGACACTCAAGAGAGAGTAGAGTTGCTAGAGGAGTTTGTCAAACTTTTCTGTGAACACAAGATTGCCTATGTAAGTGCTGACCGAGAATTTCTTGGTCATGATTGGCTCACATACTTACTTTCACAACCAATGATGCCGTTTAGGATTCGGATTCGAGAGAGTGAGCTTCTTAGTGATAAAAAACATAGTCTAGCTGTTCGTATCATCTTTTCTCATCTCAAGATTGGTCAGATGGAACTCTTGAAGCGGAAAAGGTTTTTGTGGGGTCATGGGGTTTATGTTGGTGCTTTACGTTTAGAGGATAATTCTCTCTTGACAGTTATTGCTCCTAGTTACACTTCTACCCTGATTGATGATTATGGTCAGCGTTGGAGTATCGAAACTTTGTTTGGTATCTTTAAGAGTCGTGGTTTTAATCTCGAAGATACTCACCTAATTGATTCGGAAAGGCTCAGTCGTCTGTTTGCGCTATTGACCATTGCCTTGTGCTGGGCATACCGAACTGGGCAATGGCTTTCAACCCAACGACCCATCACAATTAAAAAGCACGGTCGAAAAGCTAAAAGTGTTTTCCGTTATGGCTTTGATTACTTGCGCCGTATCCTTTTTAACTTGGAACAGTATGAAGTAGATTTTTATCAAACCCTTCAGTTTTTGTCCTGTACTTAGGATTTTTTAGACAACTTATGTATTTAATTGAATTGTTAGTTAAGCTTATTCTCTACTGAAGAATCCAACTTGAAAATTAAAACCCTAAATCTGCTTTAGCTGCTTCGGCGGTGATAAATAATTCTTCATCGGGAATTTCTGCCCAGGCAGGATCGCCAATTTCGGCATAAAATTGTCGATCGTAAGCACGGGTACGCACAACTACAGGCATAGGTACAGCATGACCTAAAACTAATGCCTGTTGCTTAGAGTCTAACTTGGCTAAAACCGATCGCAAACCGTTTGCCCCAGAAACACCAGTAAAAATAGCATCGATGTCTTTTTCGTCATTAAGCAAACAGGTAATCCGCGTACCGATTTGGGACATTACTTCGTTATCAATACCTGAAGGACGCTGATCTACTACTAGTAGGGTAACAAAATACTTCCTCATCTCCCTAGCGATCGTGCCAAAGATAGTTTGATGGACAATAGCAGAATCCAAAAAACGGTGAGCTTCTTCAATGGTAATTACTAATTGCCTTGGTCGATCGAGGGGATTTTTTGATTGTAAAAACTTGTCTGCTTTCTTTACATAACAGGCATGGATGCGTCGAGTAATCATATTGGTTGCCAACATATAAGAAAGCATATTCGATTGGGAACCAAATTCGATAATAATATTTTTCCCTGCATCTAGAGATTCAATCAGGCGATCGATATAATTATGGGGACAAGCAGACCTAATATATTTAAGCGTATCAAAGCGCATTAGTTTGCGTTGCAATGCCATTAATGAACCTGGATGTCCTTGTTTCTCTTCGCAGAATAGCTTAATATCTTCGTTGGTCATGTTGAGGAGTCGGACGATCCAAGACTTACCATACTCGTTACCAAGGATAACTGCATTATCGATCGCAGCATCGGAAAGACCTAATTCTCTAGCTACTAGTCTTAAGTCTTCAATCTCAATTTGATCGTAGCTCAGATAAAGTTCTTGAGCATCTCTTACCCCCCGACGTTTAGTAGATTCAGGATCGAGAGTATAGATTTCTACCTGTCCTGGGAATAATTGCCGTAAGCCTTTGACTGTACTAACTTGCTTACCTTCCTTCATCGCTTCCCAACCGTATTCCGAGTGCATATCAAACATCAAATTTACGGCTGCACCCTTGCGAATAACTCCAGAAAGTAAGAGACGAGTCAGAAAAGATTTTCCTGTACCCGATTTACCAAAGATACCATTACTTCTTTCTACAAAGCGATCGAGATCTATGCAAACAGGCACTGCCATATCCAAAGGTTCGCCAATAGAAAAGTTGCGACGATGGGGATCGTCTTCCCACCCAAACACGTTCCGAAAATCTTGCTCGCTAGCTTCGTAAACTTGACTAAAATGGGCAGGAATAGTCTTAACTGGTAATAATTCCGCATCTATACTAGTTTGAGTCTCAAAGGAAGCCATTTTGCTCTTTTTACCCTTCACAGGTGGGCTAGTTTGCTCTTTATTGGTCTCTGTCGGCGTAAACATCAACATCGGTGCAAGTTCGACCGTGCCATAAGTACCACTTCCTGCCAAAACATCCCGTAAAAAAGTATCTTCTATAGCAGGAGGGTTAGCCAAAATCCTCTCACTAGCAGCACCGAGAGAAACATCAGTAAGTAGACAGAAAAAACGCGAGCGCATACCTTGTATAACCAGAAACTTTCCTACTCGCATATCTTCAACAGAGATATCAGGATGTAACCTTACTTCTAATCCTTTAGTCAAAGAACCTTGAATAACTGAGCCGAGAGGAATTTCTGTATTCATACCCAAAATTTTAGTATATAGTGCGATCGGGCGAAGCCTGGCACTTCGCGATCGCCCTTAAACAATAACTTACCAGATAAAATAACGCTATATTCTGGATATATCCAAGAAAATTTAAAAAGTATTAGGAAGAATTATTTCGTTGTCTGCAGTACCGATCGAAGTAATAATTGCATCATTATCGGTGACTTGAACTGCTAAGGGAGTTGACCAACCAACCTGAGCATCATTATCGATCGCCCTCACCTGTATAGTATAATCTCCAGGGGTCATAGGCATCCAATCTATGTCCCAACCATCGGAACTATCTCGATCTTCAGCAACTAATTCACCATTAAGCCAAAATTCTACTCGTTGGACTTGTCCTAGATAATCTTCTGGAGTTGCTTCTCTCTCAGACCAAGTTACTTGATTATTGTTATCTAACTCTTCTTCAAATAACCAACCAGGATTTTCTGGAGTACCTGAAAGAACACTGAGAAAACCTCGTTGCCATTCCATATTAACCGCTCCGCGATCGCCTGTATCTTCGGCATTAATTTCTAGAGTTACTGGTTCACCTACAGTTAAACTCTCACCAGAAGATAAATTGACAATTTCTGCGGTTGGTTCGTCATTAATGGTACGGTAGAGAGCAAAGTTATCTGGATTGGTAAAACCGTATGCTTGGTTATTGTTGCGATAGATAGTAGGTAAATCGTTATGGGGGTTGTAAACCATCCGCAAAAAGGAATCATCTGTGCCGTTAAGGGTGACATCTCCTTGGAATAATTGGGAAAGGTCTAGAGTTTTAGATTTAACTGCATTTCTGAAGCGATCAAAGTTAGGAAATATTCCTGGTTCATTAATATTTCCTTGTTCGCCAATTTCGATCGCAAATCCAGCGTAATCATCCCCTACTGTGTCAAAAACATATTCTATTTCGCTAGGGTTTTTAACTCCGTTAGTCTGGGTTCTAAAAACTAAATTAATTGGTCGCAAAGCAATCCAAGTGTTTTCTAATTGAAAGAACCAAATACCATCATCTTGAATAACTGTGCCAGTACCTCCTGGTGCTAAATTTGGGTCAGGAGCCATAAAATAGAAAGAGTTACCATCAGCAGGTCTTAACCAGAGTGCCATATTTTGGTATTGAGCAATCTGATCGCCAAGGTTTTTAGAAGCTGCACTATCAAGGGAACTGGTATTCGCACCGAAAAAATCCACACCACGGACGGAATTATCCGCAGCTAATTTAAAAGTCGTAACATTCCAAAGTTCTGCTTGATAATCGGTAGGAGAGTCTGGTGCTACTAAAGTTCCCAGATGATAAGTGTTCCCGTAGTAATTGGTTTCAAAATACCGTGGTGTCTCAATCGCAGGGGTTTCGGGTTCAGATGGTTTGCGGGCAAGATCTTCTAAATAGGGTGATTTAGTCGCTAAAATCTCTGTATGTTTGCTAAAGTCTTTTTGGGCAAGATCGACTACAGCTTGAGGTGGTCTATAACTACTTAAAAGAGCGTGAATACTATTGCTAGTGTCAGGAGCGAGATCGGCTAAGGGTGAGTCGCCAAAATATAAGTGGTAGAAAGAAGCAGCACCATTAAAAGGAAGCTGAGGTGTAGTATTACGCAGGTTTGTCCCCCCAAGACCACCATGATAATATTTCAGGGCAGCAGCAGTAAAGTTTTGGTCTAAAGAGGCTTTAGCTGCTTTTTT
>JASJDI010000072.1 GCA_030065155.1 Xenococcaceae cyanobacterium MO_188.B29 | reverse complement strand
AAGACCTGAGCGCTCATCCCTTCGCTTGTCCTAAAGGATACCGCTCCGCATATGAGACTGATGCGCTAGATGCCGCCAAGCTCTTCGCCAAAAAGCTGAAGTATCATCGCTTGACTAACATTGGGGTGCAATTGAACGGAAACTCAGCCTGCATTCCACCATCTTCGCGTAGCAAGTGGTGGTTAAGGCGCAAGCGTGTAGTTACTTAACTGTCATACCCTTGATTTTCAATGTATTGCTTAAGCACGGTTAAAGGCGCACCACCAGCAGAAGTATAGCCAAACCCACGCTTCCAGAACACTGGTTTCCAGTAATAAGGCTTAAGTTGTGTAGCAAATTCTTTTCTGATTTCACGGCTAGTAATGGTTTTGAGAATATTAGCTAATTTGGAGAGAGATATCTTGGGAGCAACATCAATGAGTAAATGAATATGATCTTTAGTTCCTAAGTCGGCTTTGCACTGCAATAATTCACAATCTTGGGTTTGGCATAGTTTTTTAATCAACTGACAAAGTCGATTTTCGATCTTGTCAGTAATGACGGGATGACGATACTTGGTGACAAACACTATATGAACAAGATTAAAACCAAAGCTGTGAACATGGGCTTTTAACTTGGTCATAATTGTTAAACACTATGGTATAATTCTCTCATGGTAAAACAAAACATCCGCACTGACAAATGGCAAATTATCGTGACTCCTCCCCAGAAAGAGTTACTAGAAAAAACTATTTGTGAGTTTAGATGTTTAGTTCGTTGTTTAGTAGGAGTTATCTACACTCATTGGTCTAGTATCGGGCTATTAGATACAAGAGCGAGAATTCCTGCCATCGAAAAGCTAATTCACGCTACCGCTAAAAATCCTCATCCCAAGTATCAATACTTTAATTCTCGTTTTTATAAATTCCCCAGTTATTATCGTCGTGGTGCAATCCAATTTGCTTTAGGTCAAGTATCTAGTTTTGTGACTAGATATCGGGAATGGCAATCAGGAATTAGAAGTCAGCAAAAAGCATTGCCACCAAGACTAAATGCAGATTGTGGGGCTTATCCTCCATTGTATAAAGGTCAATGTATTAAGTTTTCTGAAGACTTAAATAGTGCAGAAATTAAGGTATTTACAGGATCTGACTGGGAATGGATTACCGTTGGATTAACAGGACATCGGCAAAGGCATCTCAACCCGATCAATCAAAGAAAATCACCGTATCTAATAGTCAGCGACCAAAAATGTCACTTATCAGTACCCTTTAAAATCAAACTTCCTAAACTTAAAGATACCGAATCAGTATTGTCTGTAGATTTAGGAATTAATACCACCGCTACAGTTTCAGTAGTTAACTTTGACGGCACTGTAAGCTATCGTGAATTTATTCACCCTGGCAGAGACATAGACCGTCGAGATAAAAGGCTCAAGCGTATTAGCAGCAAAGCTAGAAGAACAGGAAAATTATATAAGGGTTTTTGTCGTGGTTTGTATCGTAAAGCCAACAATATTAATCGAGAAATTGGACATAAAGTTTCATCTCGTTTAATTAAGATAGCTCGACAATATGGAGTGAAATATATCGTATTTGAGCATCTCAAAGGTTGGCGACCCAAAGGAGGCAAAAAACGCTCGACTCTCAAGCAACGCTTTCATAATTGGCTACATCGTCGCATCGCTTGCTTTACCGAGATGAAGTGGTCAGAGTGGGGCGGAAAAGTAGTTTATGTTAATCCTCGTGGTACTTCTAGCTATGCTTATGATGGTAGTGGCAAGCTGAAACGAAATAAAAATAATTATGAATTAGCTATGTTTGCTAATGGCAAGCAATATAATTGCGACCTTTCAGCCAGTTATAACATTGGTGCAAGATTTATCTATAGACTGATGAGCAGAAATGGCTCACAGGACAAGCATGGTAAAAATTCCTGCTTGTCACCTAGAAGTCGGGTAACGCTTTCGATATTATGGTCACAACCCATAACTATTGTAGAGCAAGATACTACCTCCTCGCGCTAGCAGGTGGTAGAGGCTTCATGAAAATAATTCAAGAAGTATCTACAATGAAAACCTGGTATTCCCTGCTTATCGGATTATTTCTAAGTAGTTCGAGCGTACTACCTATTAAGGCACAAATAACTACTGACGGAACTACCAATACTAAATTAAATCCCATTGAGAATGGCATCAGAATTGACGATGGGGATAGGGCAGGAGGTAATTTATTTCATAGTTTTGAGCAGTTTTCTGTTCTCAATGGTAGCGAAGCCTTTTTTAATAATGCTAACGATATAGTTAATATCTTTTCTCGCGTTACAGGAGGAAATATATCTACTATTGATGGTTTACTGCGAGCCAACGGTACAGCTAATCTATTTTTACTTAACCCCGCAGGAATTATTTTTGGGGAAAACGCTCAATTAAATATTGGTGGTTCTTTTTTAAGTAGTACGGCTGAGAGTATTATTTTTAGTGATGGGGAATTTCTGGCTACAGGTTCAGATGAGCCTCCATTACTGACAATTAATATGCCCATTGGGTTAAATTTAGGTAATAATCCAGGGGATATTGTTAATCGCTCCTACCATAGTAATGGTTTAGAAGTAGCTACAGGAGAAAGCATTACTCTAGTAGGAGGCAATATTAACTTAGAGGTAGGAAGAATTTATGCACCGGGAGGAAGAGTAGAATTAGGCGGATTATCAGCAGCAGGGGAAGTTGATGTTAATGATGATGGTAGTCTTAGTTTTCCTGAAGGTGTAGCTAGAGCAGATGTTCTCTTGACTAATGGTGCTAGGGTAGACGTGAGAGGATCAGGTGGGGGTAGTATTGGAGTTAATGCTCGCAATCTTGAACTTTCTGGGGGAGAATTGGGTGGTAGTAATTTATGGGCAGGAATAGCTGAAAATTCAGGTTCTCCTGCTACACAAGCAGGAAATATTACCCTCAATGCTACAGATACTATTACTGCTATTCAAGAAAGTAATATTAATAATGAAGTACCACAAACAGGAGTAGGTAACTCAGGGGGGATAAAGATTACTACGACTAACCTGTATCTGAGTGGGGGAAGTCAAGTAAATGCTAGTACTTGGGGACAAGGAGATGCGGGGGCGATTACCATAGAAGCATTAGGCACTATTTCTGCTGATGGGGAAGGTCAAGATCAAAATATTCCTTTTAGTGGCATTTTCAGTTTAGTACTAGAAGATGGAGTAGGCAACTCAGGTAAGATAGATATTACTACGGCTAATCTGTATTTGAGAGGGGGAGGTCAAGTAAGTGCCACTACTTTCGGAGTAGGAAATGCAGGGGAGATTAAGATTAACGCTTCAGGCACTATCTTTGCTGAGGGGGAAAGTCAACAGGAAATTGTTCCTAGTGGTATGGAAATTGTTCCTAGTGGTATTTTTAGCACAGTACTAGATACAGCAAGCGGCAACTCAGGTAAGATAGATATTACTACTACTAACCTCTCTCTGACACGGGGAGGTCTAGTAAGTGCCACTACTTTCGGAGTAGGAAATGCAGGGGAAATTGAAATTAACGCTTCAGGCACTATCTCTGCTGATGGAGAAGGTCCAAATTTTAACAGTGGAATTTTTAGCACAGTAGTAGAAGATGGAGTAGGAAACTCAGGGAATATAGATATTACTACTACTAACCTGTCTCTAACACAGGGAGGTCTAATAGAAGCCAGTACTTGGAATCAGGGAGATGCGGGGGAGATTAAGATTAACGCTTCAGGCACTATCTCTATTGATGGGGAAGATCCAGATGGATTTAGCAGTGGCATTTATAGTCTGGTAGAACAATCTGGAGTAGGTAATGGAGGTGAGATTAACATTACTACTAATAACTTGTCTTTGACACAGGGAGGCGTAGTAAGTGCCACTACTTTGGGTCAGGGTAATGCAGGCGAGATTACCATAGATGCTTCGGGTACTATCTCGGCAGATGGCTCAGGCACTATCTTGCCTAATTTAGAAACTCAAGCTAGCAGTGGTATTTTCAGTTCAGCAGGAAAATCTGGAGAAGGAGATGCAGCACGTATTACAATTAACACTAACAACCTATCTCTCACAAATGAGGCAACAATATCAGTAGAGAGTTTGGGACAAGGAAATGCAAATGATCTTTTTATTCAAGCTAACTCCTTAGTCCTGGAAAACAGAGCATCGTTGTCAGCATCAACCCCTGTGGATACCGGGGGTAGTATTACTATAGAAATTGCTGATAATTTAACTTTACGGGATAACAGTACTATTTCAGCAAGAGCTTTGGGAGATGCTAATGGCGGTAATATTGATATTAATTCTAGGTTTGTCGTTGCTTTCCCCAATCAAAACAACGATATCATTGCTAGTGCAGAAGAAGGAACAGGTGGGAATATTGAGATTACTACTAGAGGAATCTTTGGTATAGAAGAACGTCCCTTAAATTCTTTCACTAACGATATTAATGCTAGTTCCCAATTTGGGTTAGATGGCACAATTAACATCAACCTCCTAGACACTAATCCTGCCGAGGGATTAGAAGAATCCCCTAGGACGGTTATAGAC
This sequence comes from Xenococcaceae cyanobacterium MO_188.B29, assembly GCA_030065155.1. Classification (GTDB taxonomy): domain Bacteria; phylum Cyanobacteriota; class Cyanobacteriia; order Cyanobacteriales; family Xenococcaceae; genus JASJDJ01. The sequence goes on along the minus strand of JASJDI010000072.1, from coordinate 16,151 downwards.
CCCAATAAATTACTGGTTTTCAGTCTTTGTAGTTTAGCCAGAGATAGCGAATTTTACTTCACAGCCAAGGGTGGTAATACACCCGATCCTGTGGAAATAAGAGATGAAGGAGTTATTGCGGTAGATTTAGTTGAACCTGTACCGTTGGAGGAAGAAGAGGAGCTCTTGAGCAGGGGTGCAGGGGTGCAGAGGGGCAGGGGAGCGGAGGAAGCGGAGGGAGCAGAGGAAGCAGAGGAGGTGGAGAAAGAGATTGTGGAGGCGCAGGGTTGGATTTTTCATGAGAATGGGGTTGTGGAGTTAGTTGCTTATAAAACCGCTCCTAATGGTGCTCCTGCACAACCAAAAGATCCCAGAGTTTGTCCGAAGTAAGTAGTGAGTAGTGATTCAGGGCTATTTCATGACCATAGTTTTGACTATTTCAGCCAATCTTTCAGCACTCTCAGCTATAGCTAAAGTTGCTGTTTGCTCTGACATTTTTTCTAGTTGAGTAGGAGACTGTAATAATTCTAAAACTCGATCGCGCAAAATGTTGGCAGTTAATTGTTCTTGCCGATAGACAATTGCTGCTTCAACATCAGCAAATACCTGAGCATTATAAGCTTGATGATCTTCTGCTGCATAAGGATAGGGAATTAAAATCGCAGGAGTCTTTGTAACGGCTAATTCTGTGAGTGTTCCTGCACCAGCACGACTAATAGCTAAATTGGCTCTTTGTAATAACCCTGCCATATTTTCATAAAAAGGCAAACAAATATATTGAGGATGCTGCAAACTATCCACATCTGGGTCGTTTTTCCCTGTAAGATGAACTACTATTGCACCAAGTTCAAACCAAGCTGATGCTGCTTCTCTGACTAATTTATTGACTGCTACTGCTCCTTGAGAGCCACCAATTACCACAATTAAAGGTGCATCCTGGGGAATATCTAAATCGAGACTTTGGCTAGTCAGAAATTGGGAACGAACAGGGGTACTAACATGAACGGTATCTACTTTGGGTAAATATTGAGCAGTACCCGCAAAACCAAGAGCAACAGTATCGCACCAACGACTGAGAAAACGAGTTACTTTACCTGGAATAAAGTTAGATTCGTGAATAACCGCAGGTATTTTTTGTAGACGAGCAGCTAAGATAGCAGGAGCAGCGATATAACCCCCAGTAGTGAACACAGCGTTAATTTGTTTTTCTTTAATTATTTTCTGTACTTGAAAAACAGAACTAAGAAAACGGAAAGTAATCTGAAGGGTTTTTAGTCCAAAACGCTGTTGAAATCCTTCGATGGGAATTGTATGTAGAGTATAGCAGTCTGGGACTAAAGTTTGTTCTAGGCGATCGCTTACTCCTAACCATTCAATCTGATAATTTGGTAATTTCTCAGCCACAGCCAAAGCAGGAAACAGGTGTCCCCCAGTACCACTAGCAGCAATTAATAAACGAGGTGATGTTTTCGTCACAGAGTTAATTTAAGTTTAAAACAGAAGTTTAGCAGTAGGGGCAAATGGCTATTTGCCCTTACGGATTTCTTTTATTTAAGTTTATTACTCAAGTCGATCGCCTAAAATCAATGCACATATTTTTTTTAACCAAGATATAACGCATTATATGGTAGAACAAGCTGAAGTAATTGGCATCGATTTAGGTGGTACGGCAATTAAGCTAGGACGCTTTCTGGAGGATGGGACTTGTGTAGAGTCTCTGAGTATAGCTACTCCTCAACCTTCTTTACCCAAACCAGTAGTTGACGCGATCGCCCTTGCTGTAAATAAACTTAAAGATAATCATAATTGTCTGGCTATTGGAATTGGTAGTCCAGGACCTGCAGATAGTGCTGGTAGAATTGCTAAGATTGCTATTAATTTAATTGGTTGGGATAATGTACCCCTGGCAGATTGGTTAGAAGCTAAAACAGGATTACCTACAGTTGTGGCTAATGATGCTAATTGTGCTGGTATTGGAGAAGCTTGGTTAGGTGCGGGTAGAAAATTTAAGCATTCGATTTTGTTAACTTTGGGGACTGGTGTTGGTGGGGCAATTATTCTTGATGGTAAATTGTTTACAGGTCATTTTGGGGCTGCGGGAGAACTAGGTTTAACTACTCTCAATCCTCAAGGGCATCCCTGTAGAAGTGGGAACAGCGGTTCTTTAGAACAACACGCTTCTATTGGAGCAATTTATCGCGCTACAGGTAAAGAACCAGCCGAATTAGGTAAATTAGCTCAATTAGGCGATCGATCTGCTTTGGAGTTTTGGCACAGTTACGGAAAAACTTTGGGGGCAGGAATAGCTAGTTTAATTTATGTTTTGACTCCTGAAGCAGTAATTATTGGTGGTGGTATTAGTGCTAGTACGGAGTATTTTTTACCAGCTACTATCGCAGAGATTGAAAAGCGAGTATTATCTACTTCTCGATTGGGTTTGCAAGTTTTGACTGCGGAGTTGGGGAATAAAGCGGGGATGTTGGGGGCAGCTAAGTTGGCTTGGGGATTAGTTAGTAGTTAGGTAGAGGACGTTTCATGAAACGTCTGTATGGCAGTAGGGAGTGACTGGTTTTAACGTTTGAATTATATAGTTTTATATCTATTTTCTATTCCCTATTTTCTCTTACTTTTTTTTACTTTTGTAAAATGATAATGTTTTCTTGACGAGCGATCGCTGCATCAGTTTCTAATTTAATTAAAGCTCTAGATATAGTTTCTGGAGTAAAGCCAAGATCGTTAGCAATATCTTTTAAAGGTCTGTCTAATACTACAGTTGTTTCTTCGGGAAAATTGACCAAATGACGCAGATAATGTAGTACTCTTTCATGAGCAATGCGAATGTCTCTTAGTTCAAGACGAAACTTGAGAGACTGAATTTTTTTAACCAGCATTTCCATAAAATCTATGGCTACATCTGGATAGGAGCGTAAAATACTCAAAAGCAATTCTTTAGGATAGACAATTACTTCTGAGTCAACTTCAGCGATCGCTGTACAAGTATAAATATCTTCAAATAGGGCAATTTCAGCTAAGCTTTGGGAGGCTCTAACAATCTCAAAGGTACTAACTCGATCTTCGTTTATATAGCGAACTAGTTTAATTCTACCTAGGGTTACTAGATAAAAGTTGGTTGCTTCATCTTCCTGGGTAAACAGGGTTTCTCCCGCAGCTAGATTTTGAGTTGTGATATTATTTCGTAATGGTTCAGGAAGGCGAAGAATATCAGTCAAATCCATTGAATTTTCTCCATAGGGTTCGTACAGGAAGTCCTGATTTTATTTAGTCGGCTAAGTAAATAAGTAAAAAAAAGTATGGTTAAGTAGGGACAATTTGACGAGGGAGTTGTGGCTCAAATTGCCAATTAAAAATCAAATTTTCATTATTTATGCTCGTTTATTATAAGTTTTCCCAGAATTGAAGACTGTGTTTGAGTATAAGACAATAGGGAAAATAATTACTTGATTTGGATCAAGTGTTAGCGAAATTTTTTTATAGTTGAGATTGTTTAGCAGATTCTAAATTATTGTAAATTTGAATTAGGAAACTACGGAAAAGCAGTCTTTCTTCTGGGGAAAGATTAGCAAGTACGGTTTCGTCTAAATTGAGCCAAAGATCGGTGACAGACTTTTGGATAGCATATCCTTTTTCAGTGAGAAAAACTCGGCAAATTCTAGCATCTTGAGTATCTTTACGTTTTTCTAATAGTTTTTTCTTCTCCAATCTGCTTAACATTTTAGTGAGAGTAGGCGGTTCTATACATAGACGTTCTGCCAGTTCTGTTTGAGTTAAACCATCTTCTTGCCACAATTCCATTAAGAGGATTTCTTGTCCAATATGCAGATTGATCTTGGCTAAAGCAGCATTGACTAAAACTCGATGCGCTTTAGCAACTCGCACCATTAGACAGGTAGTAGTTAGAAGGGGGTTTTGCTCTATCATCGAACTTATTTACTTAGCCGACTAAATAAATATTACCATCGTTAACTCGATCTTGAAGAGGTAGAGAAAGCCGAATTAGCATATAGGGAAATACTATTGTTAGTAGTTAGTTATTGGTTGTTAGTTTTTAGTTGTTAGTGAATCAACTTAAACTGTCACTATAATTTCAGTTCCTCGATCGCTTGCGCTATTGATAACTAAATTACCATTAAGGCGATCGCATCTTTCCCGCATGCCGATTAACCCAAAACCTTGATTTTGTAATAGTTTAGGATTGAAACCGATACCATTATCTTTTATTTGCAGATGAAATATGTCTGTTTCGTAGATTAGCTGGATGCAAATTTGGTCAGCTTGGGAATGACGTAGAGTATTAGTAATAGCTTCTTGGGCGATACGGAAGAGATTAACTTCTACTTCTGAATTTAAAGAGTGAGGCTTACCTTCGATAGAAATCTCTGTTTTGATATTTGTACCAGAAATCATTTTATCTACAAGCTGATGCAAAGCGGTAATTAAATCCTCGGATTCTAAAGCTTCTGGGCGTAAGGCGCGAACGGATCTTCTAGCTTCGTTAATCCCTTCTTTAGCAAGCATTTTAGCCCGTAGTAACCGTTCTTGGGCAGCTTCGGGTTGAGTAGATAAGCTATTTCTGGCTGCTTCGAGTTGTAAGGATATACCTGTAAAAGCTTGGGCTAGAGTATCGTGAATTTCTCGCGCCATGCGGTTGCGTTCGTCTGTTAGAGCCGATTTTTGTGCTTGTTGGGCTAGCTTAGTAAGTTGAATTGCCAAAGAGGCTTGATTGGTTAAAGCATAAATTAACTCTAATTCTTCGGGCTTAAGAGCGGTTTTTTCTGTAAAAGCCAAACCAAGCAAACCAAGGGGTTTATCTCCAATCATCAGAGCGATCGCAGCAGCTTCTTGATGTCCCATACGCCGATGCCATTCTAAAGTTTCTTGCCACCAGAGGGTAGAATCAGCATCATAGTTTGTACTAAGTAAACTAATTTCTCTCGTTTGGCACAAATATGAAAATATAGGTGATAAATCGGCAGGTTGTGGAGAATGGAAAAGCTTGCAGTCGTGTTCTGCTGCTCCGTGGTAAATTATGTCATTTCGTACTGTCAAGCTTTGTTGAAGGGTATGGTTGTTGGCATCGTATAAAAAAATACTGCCGGTAATAGCACCTACTTGGCGGTTAATCTCTAAAACAACCTCACCGAGAAACAAATCTAAATCAGCTGCATCGGTTAGCTTACCCAAGCTTTGTGAGATAATTTGATTGACTTTCGTCAATTCTGCTGCTTTTTCCTGTGCTGCTTTTTCTCTTTCAAGAATAATTGTTCTTTCTGCTTGTTCTCTTTGCTGTTGAATTTGCTGACGGGAAATAGCACTACTAACACAGCTTGCTGCGGTTTTAAATACGGCGATTTCAGCAGGAGTTAAACATTTTGGTTCTCGGCAATGATCGATTCCGAGAATTCCCCAAAAACGATCGCCAACAAAAATTGGTACGGCATAGGTGGATTTTACGCCTAATTCTATCTGTCCACTACGGAAAGGTTCGGGAAATTCATTAATTAAACCACCCCACCATTCTCCTGCTTGTATTTGGGCAAAATATTTTTCAATACCGTCAAGAGAAATCTCGTTTAGTTGAGGATGGAAAAGTTGAGAAATAGTACCAGGAGAATCCCATTCGTATAGTTGACGCATAAGCCCTAAAGTTTTATGGTAAGAATCTCCGATATGCTGCATCACAGCAACTCGATCGCAATCTAAACTTTCTCCTAACATCTTGAGGGCTGCGTTAATCCCTTCATCGAGATCGGGAGTCGCTAGTAATTGGTTAGCTGCATTAGCAGTTGCTTCTAACCATCTGTCTCGTAAAGATAATATTTGGTTGCTTTCTTCTAATTGGGCTGCTTTTTCTTGGGCTGCTTTTTCCCGTTCGAGTATGATAGTCTTTTCAGCTTGTTCTCTTCGCTGTTGAATCTGTTGGCGATAAATAGCACTACCAACACAGCTTGCTGCGGTTTTAAATACAGCAATTTCCGCCAGTGTTAAACGTTTTGCTTCTCGGCAATAGTCGATCGCTAAAATTCCCCAATACTGATTATCCACAAAAATTGGTACGGCATAAGTCGATTTCACGCCTAATTCTATCTGTCCACTACGGAAAGGTTCGGGAAATTCATCAATCAAACCGCCCCACCATTCTCCTGCTTTTAGTTGGGCAAAATATTCTTCCACACCATCAGTAGAAATTTTGTTTAGTTGAGGATGGACAAGTTGAGAAACAGTACCAATGGAATCCCATTCGTAAAGTTGACACCAAAAACCTAAAGATTCTCCAGTAGAATCATCAGAATGCTGCATCACACCCAGACGATCCCCCTCTAAACTTTCTCCTAACATCTTGAGGGCTGCGTTAATACCTTCTTCAAGATCGGGAGTTGCTAGTAATTGATTGGCTGCATTAGCCGTAGCTTCTAACCATCTATCTCGTAATGATAAGATTTGGTTACTTTCTTCTAGTTGGGCTACACGTTGTCGTTCGGCTTCTAAGAGGGCAAGTTGTGCTTGTTTGAGTTCGGTAATATCGGTTTGCATACACCAGCCACCTAAAACAAAGCCTTCTCTCACATCACAGACAATATTATTAAGAAAAAACTTTCGTTTCCCCAAAGCATTTGTCTCTTCTGTTTCAGCATTCTTAATCTGGTAGCCGTTTTGCATAATCGCTAAATTGACTTGGCGATTTTGTTCTAAATTGCCATGAAAATCCCTCAATGTGAACTGGACGAGTTCGTCCATGTTGGACACACCTATTTGAGCGTAGTATGCTTCATTTGCTTCGGCAAATCGGTAATGCTGCAATGCTATATTTACTTGTTCCTCAATTGGTAGAGATATTGAAATTGGTTGCTCGATCTCAAAGCGATAAATCCCTTCATTGCTCAACTCAAACAGAGTGCGATAGCGTTTTTCCGATTCACTTAGTTCTTTCAAAGCTTGTTGCAGCTTGGCATTGAGGCATTCTAGTTCTCGCGATCGCGCTTGTTCCGCTTCTAGGAGGGCAAGTTGTGCTTCTTTGAGGGGAGTAATATTATTAACAACGCCCCACCCTCTAACCACGCAATCATTTTCAACAGTGGTAAATAAATGACTCAGCCAGTACCGTTTTTTACCATTAGCATCGATATCTTCTGATTCTGCATTAGTAATTTGCCATCCATTTTCAATTAATCGGCGCATCAGCGATCGATGTCCTTCCGAATCTGGCGAATGTATTACTGTTAGATGTTTCCCAAGTATCTCTGACTGACTCAACCCACAATATCTTTCCAATGCAGGATTGACATCTGTAAAGCGAGTAGAACTGTAAATGCGATCGATTTGTTCTTCTACAGTTAAGTTGACAGGAATGGGTGGGTCAAACTCTACAAAATGGATGCCATCGTTACTGGCTTCAAACAGTTCTCGATAGCGTTTTTCCGATGCTCGTAAAGCCTCGTCTTTTTGTTCCCGTGCGCTCGCTGCTGCAATACTATCAACAGCAATAGCAAATATTGCCGTATTTTCTCGATCAAAAGATTGTGATGCTTGGCAGTAGTCAAATCCAAACACACCCCAAAATTCTCCCTGAATCACAATGGGAACTAAAGTCATCGAGACATTTCCCTGTTGTTGTAAGATACTACGGGCAGGTTCTAAGAGATCGTCAACTAAAAATGTAGAGAGTTCCCCTTGAGCTAGCTTATCTTGAAATTGAGGAAAATATTCCCAGAGTAAAGCGGTTTCTAGTTCTGGTGTAGAGTCAATTGAAGCGGGAATTCCCTCGCGACACCATTCCGCACAAATTTTTACTGCTGCTTTACCTGTTTTTGGATCGATAACGTTTTCTACCAAGCTACAGCGATCGCTTTTTGCTGCTTCTCCTAATATTTGTAATACTTCTGGTAAAACGGTTCTGTAATCGGGCGATCGTAAGAGAGAATTGGAAACAGTAGCCACTGCTTGTAGTAGTTTGGCTCTTTCTGTAGCTGCTTTCTCTCTCTCTTTTAAAATATTCTTTTCTGCTTCTTCTTTAGCCCTACGAGTTCTTTCTCGTTCGATCGCACCACCAATACAAGCAGCAGCAGTTTTTAAAATACTTAGTTCCGCTTCACTGCGATGTGTTTCTTCTCGACAGTCATCAAAGCCAGCTAATCCCCAATGTTTGCCTTCTATAAAAATAGGAACAGCATGAAGTATCTTTACGCCTATTTTTGCTTGTCCACTACGAAAAGGTTCGGACATTTCTTCTAATCGACAGCTAATACTTTGTCCTTTACTCTGAAGTTCATACCACTCTTCTATTCCTTCATAACTTCCTTGAGTTACTTCTGGATGAGAAATTTGTGCAATTGTATTGGGGGAATTCCATTCGTACAAAATTTTCCAATGTGGAACTAATGGCTTAGATGGATTAGACCAATTCTCAATAACTGTAACTCGATCTGTATCTAAGCTTTCACCAATAATCTGCAATGCTTTATTGACTGCTTTATCAAAATCTTCCCCTGTCAACAAAACATTAGAAGCTTCGGCAGTGGCTGCTAAAATCTGATCGCGCTTCTTTAAAACTCGATTATATTCTTTTAACTGGGTAGCCCTCTCTTGGGCTGCTTGTTCTCTTTCTAATAAAATATTTCGTTCTGCTTCTTCTTTAGCCCGTCGGTTTCGCTCTCTTTGAATAGCACTACCAATACAGGTAGCAGCAGTCTTTAAGATACTCAGTTCTGCTTCACTGCGATGCGTTTCTTCTTGACAGTCATCAATACCGATAATACCCCAATATTTACTTTCTACTATTATGGGAATGCTGTAGGTAGCTTTTACACCGATTTTCGCCATACTACTGCGGAATGGTTCTGGCAATTCGTCAATTAAACCACCACACCATTCACCCTGACACCCACGATAATACCATTCTTCAATTCCCTCAAAGCTTATTCTTGATACTTCTGGATGATTAAGTTGCGATATAGCATTAACAGAATCCCACTCATACAAAGCTTGTACAGATCCTAAAGATTGACCAGATGGATCGTCACAATACTCCATTACCCCCACTCGATCTGTATCGATACTTTCACCAATAATCTGCAATGCTGTATTGACTGCTTTTTCAAAATCTTCCCCATTTAACAAAACATTAGAAGCTTCGGCAGTGGCTGCTAAAATTCGATCGCGCTGTTTTAAAACCCGATTGTGTTTTTGTAATTGAATAGCTTTCTCTTGGGCTGCTTTTTCTCGTTCTAATAAAATATTTCTTTCCGCTTCTTCTTTTGCCCGTTGGTTTCGTTCTCTTTGAATAGCACTGCCAATACAAGTAGCAGCAGTTTTAAAAACAGCTATTTCTGCCTCACTTAATTCCCTGGCAATTTGACAAAAATCTAAGCCAATTAATCCCCAATACTTTCCTTCAACCATTATAGGGATAGCATAGGTAGCTTTTACTCCTAACTTCTCTTGCCCACTACGAAAAGGTTCTGGATAAGCTTCAATTAAACCGCCCCAATGCTGACCAAATATTAATTGATAGTGATATTCTGCAAATTCTTCGCAGTTTATATGACTCGATTCGGGATGATGAAGCTGAGAGATAGTATGAGAAGATAGCCATTCATATCGAAAAACTATATAGCCCAAAGTTTGCCCACTTGAATCGTTATGTTGTTCAGCTATTGCTAACCTATCAGCCCCTGCACTCTTTCCCAATATTTCTAATGCCCGATTAACACTTCTTGCAAAATTCTGATCGCACAGTAAAACACTGGCACAATCTGCTATTGCTTGTAAAAGAAGGTTTATTTTGCTATTTACTGAAGGCTGTTGATTATTAGTTGAGTTTGTAGAGCGATCGCGGTTCTTTTGTTCCATTTTTTGACTTAAATCTTGGAAAATACAAAAATTTGCTTAAATCATCGCAATCATTGCTTTTTATCAATACTTAATTAGGTTTTTATTTATATGTAAATATATTTATATTTTAAAAATATAATAGGGCTTGAGCAATATTAGACAAAATTTAGCAATATTAGACAAGCTATCCGCGATCGATCATTGATCGGTTTTTAAATCAGCGATCAGAGTCTAGAAAATTCAACCTTAATTTAACTAAAACAGGGAAACATCGTGGTAACTACTTATCTGATTTTGACTATATTTATATTCCCGTGGACTATAAATACTAGGCAAAAATAATAACAAAAAAATTAGATTATCAAATCAAGATAAATTTTAAAAATATTAATTTGACAAAATTAAATAAATACTTTTTTGAGTTAATTCTATATAGCTATTTTGCTGTTTTGTCACAGTGATTATTTGAAAAATAAGATAATTATTCTGCTTTAAAAAGTAATCGTATAATCAATAAAACACAAAAAGCAATCAATTAAAAATAATAAGATATATGGATTACCAAAATTTGCCAGTTTTTTTATTAATAATATATCCTTCTATATCTATCTACAAATTGAATCTAATTAATATTAACAAAGAGGCTAAACTAGCAAGACATTCAAAAATTAATTTATAATAAGAAAAAAATTGCTATTTATCTAGCTATTTTCGAGCAATGATAGTGTTATTCGCTACAACTTTGAGCAAGATCTTACTAATTTTTGCAACATCATAAAAGACTGACTCAATAGTTCGATTTAATATAAAAAAAAGTGGTGGGAAAATCCTTTACTCGGTCTCCAACCAACTTAAGCGAAAAGATAATTTTTAATCTATGACTACGATTGTATCACAAAAACATCAATATGGTGCAGCAGCTAATTTCCTTGCATCTCCAAAAAAGCTGCTAATTGACGGAGAATTTGTTGATGCTGCATCTGGAAAGACTTTCGAGACCATTAATCCTGCTACCGAAGAAAAACTAGCTGATATTGCCCTCGGTGGTGCAGAGGATATCGATCGCGCTGTAATTGCAGCCCGCAGAGCCTTTGAAGAGGGAGCTTGGTCAAAAATGACTCCCGTCGAACGCCAGCGCATCCTCTATCGACTGGGAGATTTAATTTTAGAAAATGCTGATGAACTAGCTTGGCTAGAAAGCTTAGATAATGGCAAACCAGTCAGCGTGGCAAAAGTAGCTGATGTTCCCCTAACTGCCGACTTGTTTCACTATATGGCGGGTTGGGTTCGCAACCTTGAAGGTGCGATCGTTCCCGTTTCTGACATCGCTGTTCCTGGTGCCGAATTTCATGCCTATACCCTACGAGAACCCATTGGTGTTGTCGGACTAATTACTCCTTGGAACTATCCTCTGCTAATTGCTGCGGGTTGGCAGATGGCAGCTTGTTTAGCAGCAGGTAACACTGTAGTTCTCAAGCCTTCGGAAGTGACACCCCTTTCGATTCTGCGTTTTGGTGAATTAGCACTAGAGGCAGGCATTCCCCCAGGAGTAGTGAATATTGTTCCTGGTGCTGGTGCTGATGCGGGGGCGCGTCTTTCCAGTCACCCCGACGTTGATAAAATTGGCTTTACGGGTTCGACTCGAACAGGACGGGGTATTCTCAAAGCTGTTGCAGATAGTAATTTGAAAAAAGTAACCCTGGAGTTAGGGGGAAAATCTCCTGACATTATTATGGATGATGCCGATCTCGATGTCGCGATTCCTGGGGCAGCAGAAGGGATTTTCTTTAACCATGGTCAATGCTGCTGTGCGGGTTCTCGTCTCTATGTGCAAGCAAACATTTTCGATCGCGTAGTGGCTGGTATCTCCGACTATGCTAAAAATATTCGCCTTGGTTCTGGTCAAGACGCTGATACCCAAATGGGACCACTGGTTTCTAAAAATCAAGAAAATACTGTTCTCGGCTATATTCAATCAGGTTTGGCTGAAGGCGCAGAAATGACTACTGGTGGACAAAAGGTAGGAAATAAAGGTTTCTTTGTTGAACCCACTGTCTTTGTGAACACAAATCGCAATATGAAGATAGTGCAAGAAGAAATTTTTGGACCTGTACTAACGATCGAATCCTTTAGCGATTTAAATGACTTAGTTGGCAAGGCAAATGACACCAATTATGGCTTGGGTTCGGGCATTTGGACAACAGACTTGAGTAATGCCCACAAAATAGCCAAAGCAATTCGGGCTGGTACAGTTTTTATTAACTGTTATAACGTGTTTGATGCAGCTATGCCCTTCGGCGGTTACAAACAATCTGGTTGGGGACGAAACCGAGGCAAAGAAGCTTTTGAAGCCTACACAGAAACTAAAGCTGTGTACGTTCGACTAGATGGAATTCATCATACTTCCTTTGCTTGTCGTTAAAAATTACTAGAAAGAAGGAAATATATCTTGTAAGGGCGAATGGCCATTCTCTTTCAGATGTAGGTTTTTAACATTTGATGGTGATAAATGGTGTTCCAGAGAGCAGAGGTAGTGACTTGGAGATAATTATGATAGGAAAAATTCACCTTTCTTCCTTGTCCTCCTTGTCTTCATTATCCCAACAATATAGCCATTCGCCCCTACAGTGACAAACATTTTTGGATTTGATATTACATCATAACTCTGAATAAAATTGTAAAGATCTTAAATTATGGCTGAATACTTCTTTATGCCCCCTATGAATATTACTGGGACGGGCGCACTCAAAAGTGCTGGTGACGAAATGGTTGTTGCCGGCTACAAAAAAGCTTTAATAGTTACTGATGAAGCTTTACACCGTCAAGTTGGTGCTACCAAAGTCTTAACTAATCTTTTGACAAATTTAGATATTAGTTACGCTGTTTTTGATAAAGTAACACCCAACCCAACGATCGCAGAAGTAGATGAGGGTTTAGAACTATTAAAGTCAGAAAACTGTGATTTTATTATCTCTTTTGGTGGTGGTTCGCCCCACGATTGCGCCAAAGGAATTGGCATTGTTGCGACTAACGGCGGATCGATCCGCGACTATGCAGGAGTAAATAAAATGCGGACAAAAATGTTGCCTACGATCGCCGTTAATACTACTTCTGGTACGGGTAGTGAAATGACCCGCTTTGCCATTATTACCGATGAGGCTGCGCGATCGAAATTTCCAGTAGTAGACTGGCGTTGTACTCCCAGTATTTCTGTTGATGACCCTGCCTTGATGGTAGGTATGCCTCCTGGACTGACCGCAGCTACGGGAATGGATGCTCTTTCCCACGCCATTGAAGCTTATGTTTCTACAGCTGCTACACCTTTAACCAATCCAGGTGCATTGCACGCTATTGAACTAGTTATTAAGTCTTTAACCACTGCCTATAAAGATGGCAAAAATGAACAAGCAAGAGCAGATTTGACTTATGCTGAGTTTTTGGCAGGAATGGCTTTTAACAATGCTAGTTTAGGTTATATTCACGCCATGTCTCACCAAATTGGCGGTGTCTATCATAATCTCGCTCACGGAGTTATTAACGCTGTACTCATGCCTTATATAGTTGCATACAATGGGGAAGTTGCAGGCGATCGCTTTCTCAACATTGCCAAAGCCATGGGCGCAGATCCCCAAGACTTATCAACAACTGAAGCGGTAGAATACGTTATCGAGAAACTACGGGGACTTAATCAAGAGCTCAATATACCCTTAAATCTTGCCGATTTAGGAGTCAAAGAAGAAGATATTCCTTACATGGCAGCCAATGCCCTGCAAGACCCCTGCTGCCTCACTAATCCCCGTCAGGTTACTTCAGTTACAGAAATGGAATCATTGTTTAGTCGAGCATGGGCTGGAGAAACAAAAAAATTTATGGAGGCGATGGCTAGTGCCAGCTAACGAATTACTTATGAATGAAGAGATGAATCTTTTTTCCCCTGTCCAACTGGGAGCTTATAACTTACCAAACCGTATGGTCATGGCTCCCATGACTCGTTTGCGGGCTTTTGAGGGTATTCCCCAGCTTTTGATGGCAGAATATTATTCTCAACGCGCCTCCGCTGGGTTAATCGTGACCGAATGTACGATGGTATCTCCCCTCAGTAACGGCTATATTGACTGCCCTGGAATTTATAATTCTGAGCAGATTAATGGCTGGAAACAAATTACTAAAGCAGTCCATGCTAAAGATGGTAAGGTCTTTCTGCAACTATGGCATAGTGGACGTGTCGCCCATCCTGCTCTCTTGAATGGAGAATTGCCTGTTGCTCCAAGTGCGATCGCTGGTATAGGACAACTTCATACTCCTGTGGGCAAAGTGGATTTAGCAACCCCTCGCGCCCTAGAAACTCACGAAATCCCCGAAATTGTCGAACAGTTTCGTACCTGTGCTAAAAACGCGGAGATAGCAGGCTTTGATGGAATAGAACTGCACGGAGCTTTTGGTTATCTTATCGATCAATTTCTGCAAGATGGTTCAAACCAGCGCACTGATGAGTATGGCGGTTCGATCGAAAATCGCGCTCGTTTTTTACTGGAGATAGTAGAAGCAGTTACTAGTGTATGGGGTGGCAACAAAATAGGGATTAAACTTTCTCCTAGCAATACTTTCTATGGGATGAAAGACTCAAATCCTCAAGCTACTTTTAGCTATGTAATTGATGCTCTTAATCCTTTTAAGCTGGCATATATTCACCTAATGGAACCAAATGAGGTAGATTTAGCTACTGGCGAAGTTCTCAATCCCGTTACACCTCTATTTAGACCCATTTATCAAGGCACGATTATTACTAATGGTGGCTACGACAAAGAAAAAGGTAACGCTATCTTAGCTTCTGGCAATGCAGAGTTAGTCTCTTTCGGTAAACTATTTCTTGCCAATCCCGATTTACCTCAACGCTTTGAGCTAGATGCTGCCCTGAATGAACTTAATCCCAGAACTTTTTATGGTCGTGGCAAAGAAGATGCTGAGAAGGGATACACTGACTATCCTTTTTTCAATCCCCAATTAATAGCTGTTTAGATTTACCAAATAATCAGGATAAGTGATATGAACATAATGAAAGCAGTTCGCATTCACAACTACGGTGGATTAGATACTCTCGTTTACGAAGATGCACCTCGTCCCCAACCAGGAGAAGGACAAGTTCTAATCCACGTTCGTGCTGCTGGCGTAAATCCCATCGATTGGAAAATTAGACAGGGATTTCTCAAAGATATATTTCCTTACGAGATGCCTCTAATTCTTGGTACAGATGTAGCTGGCGTAGTAGAAGCTGTTGGTGCTGGCGTAACTAATGTCCAACCGGGACAAGATATTTACGGGGTGGTAGATATGACCCTCTCTGGAGCTTATGCAGAATATGCATTAGGACTAAATTCAGCGATCGCACCTAAACCCCAATCCCTAAATTATGAAGAGGCAGCATCAGTTCCCATTGTAGCAATGACAGCCTATCAAGCTCTATTGGAAGTTGGCGGACTAACAGCAGGACAGTCGGTACTAATTCATGGAGCAGCAGGAGGAGTAGGTAGCTTTGCTGTACAATTTGCTAAAAATAAAGGAATAAAAGCGATCGGTACTGCTTCTGCTGCCAATTTAGACTTTGTACGCAATCTTGGTGCAGAGCAAGTAATTGATTACAAAGCAACCCAGTTTGAAGAAGTAGTTAGTGGAGTAGATATGGTGTTAGATCTTATCGGAGGCGATACTCAGGAGCGTTCTTGGGATATTCTCAAGCCAGGAGGTATTCTCGTTTCTACTGCATCTCCACCAAACTCAGAAACAGCATCTAGCAAAGGTGTGCGTGGAGAAATGATGATGGTACAGCCGAAAGCTACTAACCTTGAAGAAATTACAGCCATGTTCGATCGTGGAGAGCTTAAAACCTTTGTCGATCGGGTGTTACCGCTTTCAGAAGCTCAACAAGCTCATGAATTGAGTCAAGGTGGACACGTTCGTGGAAAGTTAGTTTTGCAAGTTGCTTAGTAACTATTCAACTTTTAATTCATACCCTAGCAAGTATCTAAGATATTTCTGGCAAGAAAGAAACCTATGAGAATATCACAATCTAAAGATAAAGAACCTACTCCCGAAGAACTTCAAGAACTCGAAAAACTCAAGGGAATAATTGAGCGCATTATAGCAGATGGTAAGCTTACAGGAATAGAATTTGAAAGAATCAAAGCTGTAATACGTGCAGATCAAAAAGTGAGTTTTGAAGAACTTCAGTTAGTTAGAAAGCAGGGCTATTTCATGCTAGTTCCAATGCACCAAGAAATTAATTTCTTGGCTAAAATATCAAGTCCGTTTAAACGGACTTAAGG
>JASJDI010000071.1 GCA_030065155.1 Xenococcaceae cyanobacterium MO_188.B29 | reverse complement strand
ACGCGATCGCTTTTCCCATTGGCGATCGCCAATGGTTAGTCAGCAACTCGAGCGCGTCGGCTGAAAACCTCATTGTTTCGTGACTTTGTGATCTACTGACTTTCCTAAAAGTTATCTTGTCAATATTAAACTCAAAATTATCGAAATTAATGAAATCATTAATGTTATGGCTAGTTGTTTTAGTTAATTCATTAGCGATCGCTTAAATGGGTAGATTCATTTAACATTTTCGGTGCTACCAAATGCTACGCTCCAGTCATAACGCGCCTGAACAATGCTTCACCTAAGCTTAGCTGGCGTTTACGATACAAAGCAATCTCTTCCTCGATCACAGGAGCATCAGTAGCGAGACTACGCAAAAGTTCAACTTCATCCGAACTTTTGCGTATATCTATGACCAATCGCATCAGTCTAGCATCTAAAAATATTCCAGTAATTTTATTGTGTGCAGCTAAATCTATAACTGCAACTGGCAAAGAACCGCACACCATTGAAAATAAAAGCACATGCAAACGATTGCTAAAAACCATGGATGCACGAGAATACAAATCGTACATACACTGACTATCAACTTGAGATTCTATAAACATAACGTCACAATCATATTTATATCTATCTCTAATCCCTTTACAAAACTTATAGTCACGAGTTACCTGATAGGAAATGACTAACTTTTTTGACCACTCCTCACAGACTAGTTTAACGATTGCGTCTAATACTGCGTAAAGGTTATTGTTATATTCAACCGTCTCAGCTAACTTGTGAGGACATTCTCTAAAGCTGAATATCACATAGTCGCCGTCAATCTTCATTGGCTCATTGCTTGCAGGTGGCGTTTCCATAAGCCAGGCTAGATCAGGAAAGCTTGCCAATCGCTCTATCCCTATTTTTCGGGCATAATCCTCAGAAATACTGTCCCTAAGAGAATAAAAATGCATAAAATTGGAGTACCATTTCTCAAACATCTCCCTCTTTATTGAAAATGATTCGATGGAAGCTCCAAACCAACATATACGTACGCCGATAATTCTGAATATACAAAACCATGCTAACGACTTTATCCCATCTATCCAATTTTCAATTGAACCACTATGACCTCCTGGAGTTCTAATCAAATACACCTGAGAATTCAAGTTAAACAATGCTTTTAAACCAAACAGTAACACCAAGAGTCGCAATCTCACTCTATAGTTACTATATCGCTCATCAACACTCAGCTCTAACTGTTCACAAAACCAGTCTGGGACTCCTCGAGTATCGACTATTAATCTACCGTAATTTCTTAAATTCCTCAAAAGTGTCCGATTGATTACTAGATCTCCTAGATTTTCGTATTGAGTGATTGCACTACAAAAAATCAGATTATTCGGATAATTTTTCACTGATGTAGCTCCCGCTAACTATTGTCTTAGAATGTGTTTGAAAAGTTTCTAGCGAATGCAACCAATGATCGATAGAATACCAATTTTCATATATGAAGATTTCATCAACAATATCTACACTCTCAGACTTCAACAGAGCAAAAATAATATCTACAAATAAGGAATAATTATAAATTCTACACTCAGTTAGAGTAACCTTAAATATTTCAATCAAAATCTTCTGAAAAAGTCGACAACAATTCTAATACTTTTGGCACGTCAACCCGAAAATTGTAATAATGATAACTTTTATTTTTGCCTTTTTCACTGCAACACCAATGGCGATATTGATGCCCTAAGTTTTTAGCGATAGTGTAGTAATATGCTGGAATTAACGTTCGATTAAACAATACTAAAACCCTAGCTTTTTCAGAAAACAAAGTCCAGAACATTCCTGCTCCATCCGCTCCAACTACAGTCTCTGCGTCATAGAATAGCTCTACTTGAGCTTCTAAGGACATATCCTCAAGGACATAACGCTCAAATCCCAAGTTGCTCAGCTTTTCAAAAAGTTCTGACTCATTCAAAATATGGCGTTTTGTTTTTCCTTCAGCACACTTGAGCCGAGAAATAAAAATACGTTTATTTTTATTTCTCTGTCGTTGTGGCATAAACTCAGCCCGAAGTTTTTTGAGATAGGATGAAGGAAAATAACAAGCACCTGCAGGCTGAAAAAAAGAAGGAAAAATAAATTTCTCAACATCATATAAATAACCACTCTGGACAGGAGTTACAACCACATTTGATGGGATCAGACTAGGAATGAAGAAACTTTCTAATTTCGTCATGCTATTGGGACACAAAAGCTTGATTTCTTTAAACTCAGCATATTCTGGCTGATTTAGCAGATATGCTCTGGGAATGTTGTCTATCAATGCATGAGCAAAGCTATTTCGCATCGATCTGAATATACTGCAGTAGCCTGGAATTTTCTTGACTTGTAATTGATATAAGTTTCTCCGCAACTCAGAATCGAGATTTAAGTCAAAATTAACCATCTTAAGATTTGAAGGGTGTATAGATTCCAATATGATTTTCCGAGACTTTGTTAGTAGAATATTATATTCAGGAGAATAAAGTACTCCATCTAGTATGGTAGTATAAATCTCAGGAGTTGTATAAGTTTCTGACTTTAGATTTTCCGACGGCTTATACAAGGGCAGATGTACAGCTTCTGGAGTAGCTACTGTTTCTGGAGGGAATATTTGCAGCTTTTTCAATTTGTCGCTGTATAGCTTTTCAAGGGAGATAACATTGTTCTTTAGGAATGCTTTTGTCAGTAATCTGTTTACTTTTTGTTTAATCCGCAACATTATGCTTATTTTACTGCCTAGTTCTCAGAGAATATCATGGTGATTACAATCAGATTTTTATGAGGTTAACTGCTTGCCAACAACTTCTTGATAACTACCTGATTTAATTACACTTCCTTTTTCCAGCAAATAAACGCGATCGCAATGCTCTACCGTAGACAAACGATGAGCAATAATAATCAAAGTTTTGGTTCCAGCTAAAGATTTAATTGCTTCACTAACAAGTTTCTCAGTTTCATTATCTAGTGCAGCAGTAGCCTCATCGAGAACCAAAATTTCTCGCTCATGATAGAGTGCGCGAGCAATCCCTACTCTTTGACGTTGCCCACCAGATAAGCGTACTCCTCGCTCGCCAACCTCTGTTTTAATACCATGAGGTAGTTGCTCAACCAATTCACTTAATTGAGCAGCTTTGATAGCTTTGTTTAATCTTTCGGAGTCAATTAAAAGATCTCGAACACCAAAAGCGATGTTTCTCTCGATAGTGTCATCGGTCAGAAAAATTGACTGGGGTATATAGCCAACTAAATTTTGCCAAGAACGAATGTTGTCATATATTGATACATTATCTACTAAGATATCTCCAATGCCTGGTTTCAGAAGACCTAAAATAATATCTACCAATGTAGTCTTACCTGCTCCTGATTTACCGATGAGAGCAATAGACTCACCCTTTTTAATACTCAAAGAGATATCATCGATCGCCGGCTCCAAGGTATTAGGATAACGATACGTAATATTATTCAGATCGATTCGCTCTTGGAAAGTCATAGCTTGATTTTCCCAATCCTTAGAGCTAATTGGGCTGCTTAACCTTGAACTATGGACAAGATCTAAACGCTTGGTTGACTCTTTTTTCTCTATCTGCTTGAGATCGAAGTAGAGCATGTCAAGAGCATGGCTACCTTTCCCCATTTGACCTCTTGCCTGTACGAGCTGACTGGCTGATGGAATCAAGCGCATGGAAGCAACTGCAAAAATACCGAGAACTCCAGTCATTTCTTGCAAGTTCTGGTTAAAGAAAAGTTGAGATATAGATATAAAAAGGAGCAAAAATAAGATTAATGTTGTTTCAATAAGAATACGTGGCAGTAATTGGGAACTTTGAAATAAGGTTGATGCTCTGGCAAATTTCCGACCTTGCTGCTCCATCTGTTGCTCGAAGTAAGCTTCACAACCGATAACTCGTGTCTCTTTTAATCCTCCTAGACCGTGATTGATTGTGCGAATCATCTCTTGGTTAGACTCAGAACTCATCCTGCCCCATTTTTTGAATTTGCTGCTCAGTAGGTTGAACAATAAAAATATCGGCAGCAAAATCCCCAGGATCATCACTAGAAGTATTAAGTTGGTATTAGCAAGTAGCAATAAAAGAACGCCTGTAATAACAAAGTTGGCAGTGGCATTTAGAAGCGGTATAAGGCAGAAATGATAAAAGTGACTAGTTTCAAGAATAATATTGTTAATTAGACTAGAAGTATTTTTGTTCAAATGGAACTCATAGGGAACTACTAAATAAGCCTTGAGCAACCTAGACATTAGTATCTTTTTTTGGTTGGAACTGAAGTGAAAGATATAGGACCGAGCTAAAAAGTATAGCAATGACTTGATACAAAATACCGTGGCAACTCCTACACCCAGGATAGGAATAAACTGGGTACTAGATTGCAGATCTAATTGTCTATAAGCCCAGTCGAGTAAAGGAATTTTATGGATAGATTCTGGGGTGGAAGCTATGGTGAGAAAGGGTCCGATCAGCCCAATACCTAAAGCTTCTAGTAGAGATGTAAAAGTGAATATAAAGATAATAAGAAGGAGCTCTCTTCTCGTTCCTGTCAGAACATACAAGACTTTAGAGAGGTATTTGAGCATATTTCTTCAATTAATTTTTAATAGTTATTAGGCTGGCAAGCAGGGTAAAAATCAAATATACAATATCTTATACAAGTGCCACGAAAAAGACATGGAATTTTTCTCCTGCTTCCATCAATAGAAATTACCTAGACTATATTTGTTTGAGTCCGCATAATGAAAACTAGGTCGGCGTATTAAATCAGTTAAAGTTCTTGAATCTTTAATTTTTTATTGGATTGCTTGGGCGATCGCAATTCCTACTTAATGCCTATAAATAAAGTAGCCATATATACAGACATGACTCAAAAAAACTAGCTTAATAAAAAAGCTATAGAAGATCAAAAAGTGTTTCGATCGTATATCAAAGTAAATTAGAGCAGTAAAAGCTTAAGGCTTTCGATCGTGATTAACCCAAGCACCCCACAAACCTTACACTAGTTAAAAAATAATAACAAAGCTTAAATAAACTGCTTTAAATTTTTTTGTCTATCTTGCCTACAATGAAAATTCTTAAATTTCTTATTGGACTTATACTAGGAATATCAATTCTGATCGTACCCTTCAGTCAATTTCAAACCTCACCTGTTGAACCACTTAAAGACTTAGCCGTCCAATTAGACGGACGCAAAAAACCTCTTGATACTGTCGCTAGGGAAACTGTAGCTCAAATTCACGGCAAAACTAACTACCAAACTCTAGATGGAGAGAAGCTAGACTACCTCCAAACCTACCTTTCCCTTTGGTTCAATAATCGCGACTGGAATGAAGAGCCATTTATTTTATTTAACTATCGTCCCCTCAAAGAACAAGTAGGAATGAATCCAGAGCAAAAATACTTTACTTTCTCTGAATTAGTACAATCTAATCTTCCTTCAGTAATTCTTAAAGCCAGACAAAAACAAGCAGAAGATATCGATTTAACTAGAGATGAAAGAGAAGCCCTAACAGTCGAAGATAGATTAGCCTTAACTATTGCTACTGTAGGGAATAATCAACTTCCTCTTGTTCCCCATCCTATCGATCGCAAAGGTACTTGGGTAAGTATTGCTGATGCAGGACAATATTATAATTCCGACCAGTCTCTCTCACAACAAGAATACTATGAAAAACTTAGACAAGCCTATCGTAATAATCCTCACGATGAAGCTAGCTTAGGTAAAATTGCTACTCAATTACAAAGGGAATTAGCCAATCTTAGTCCCAACGTTTATCCTCAGACTGCTAATCTACAAAGAGAAGTACGTTTTTATAATTTACATCCTTTTGCTAAAGCTTGGTTGCTTTATAGCTTAGGCTTCCTAGTGATGCTGCTCGTGTTACTATTTAAATCTTTTGACTTTTACTGGAGTGCGATCGCCATTTTTGCCACTGGTTTAATCATACATGGTTACGGCTTTTTAGAAAGGATGCAAATTGCAGGAAGACCCCCTGTTACTAATATGTATGAGTCCGTAATTTGGGTAGGATTTGGTATAGCTGCGATCGCGTTATTATTTGAATTAATCTATCGAGCCAAATACTATCTCCTAGCTGCTGCCCCTCTATCTGTAGTCTGTCTAATCTTAGCTGATAGTCTACCCGCCGTTCTCGATCCTAGTATTAAACCCCTTGTACCAGTTTTAAGAGATAATTTCTGGTTAAGTATTCACGTCCCTACTATTACCCTTAGTTACGCTAGTTTTGCCCTGGCATTAGGTTTAGGTCATATTATTCTGGGACATTATTTATTGGCACCAAAACTAACTAGCAGAATTCGCAGTCTATCTAAATGGAATTATGGAGTTTTGCAGGTAGGAGTTTTATTGCTGACTACAGGAATTATCCTTGGTGGAATTTGGGCGCACTTTTCTTGGGGACGTTTTTGGGGATGGGACCCAAAAGAAACTTGGGCATTAATTGCTTTGATGTGCTATGTTGTGCCTCTGCACGGTCGTTTGGTAGGTTGGCTAGGAGATTTTGGCATGGCTGTCACTAGCGTAGTTGCTTTTAATGCGGTTTTAATGGCTTGGTATGGAGTAAATTTTGTCTTAGGAACTGGTTTACACAGCTATGGATTTTCTACTGGGGGTTCAGAATTAATTGTGGCTAGCTTAGTTAGTCTAGACTTGCTTTTTGTTTTGGTAACAGCAGCTAAATACAAAGGTTGGTTTAATTGGCAACAAGTTAGTTTTGTGAAGACTGGGGAATTAGAAAGATAATGCTAATTCTTAGATCGGATTGATATTTTAACTTGTGGCGATCGCCTGAAGAAAAATTCAACTCGATATTTAAGAGAATCACTGTTCCCTTTGGTGTTATGACAATACAGTCGCACAGAAATAAAAACTGCTATAAAATATGGGGCAGTATTGAATTGGGAATTTGCCTATGGCTCCTTTGCCAGAATATCAACCAAAAAAGCTATCTCTTGGTCCTTTGGAAACAGAGGTACTAGAAATCGTCTGGAAACTGAAAAGTGCAACTGTCAAAGAAGTTCATGAGCTAATTTTAGCCGATCCAGAACGGGAATTGGCTTATACTTCTGTAACTACCGTCCTGCGCCGTCTAACCGATAAGGGTTGGCTACGGTGTTGTAAAAAAGGACGAGCGTTTTATTGGCGACCTTTAATATCGAGAGAACAAGCTATAACCCTAAAATCTTATAATCAACTGCATCGCTTTCTAGCCATTAGTAATCCTGATGTTGTTGCTTCTTTTGCTGATAGCTTAGATACTGCCAGTTTAGATCAAATCGAAGCGATCGCTGCTCGAATTGAATCTATTCGTCGTCGCCGAGAGGAGCAAAACTAATGCATTTAGTTATGATTATCTTTACTCTGGCAATAGCTTGGCTGGTCAGATTAAAAATGATTACAACCCAATCAACTTGGATAAGAAGATGGCAGCAAGGACTTTTTTTCTTTCTTTTTCCACCCCTTTTGCTACTTACTACAGCTATCTCAGTTGCTTGTATGGGTTTTCAAGGAGAAATGTTAGGAATTCAAGCTAGTTGGTTGAGTTACATTATCTCGATTATTTTTATTTTACTAGCTGGTTTTTACCTCCTCAAATCAGCCTATCAAGGTTATCAATCCCTCAAACAAATTCGTGCTTACCCGCGTCGGTTAATAGCAGGTAAGATTGCTCGTCTTCTAGAAACTGATTTTCCTTACAGCGCACAAATAGGGTTCTGGAAATCAGAATTAGTGATTAGTCAAGGATTATTAACATCTCTCGATTCAGAACATTTACAAGCCGTATTAGCCCATGAACAAGCTCATCTTTACTATCGAGATACATTCTGGTTTTTTTGGTTGGGTTGGTTGCGTAATTTAACTGCATGGCTACCTAATACCGAATCTTTATGGCAAGAACTTTTACTATTAAGAGAATTAAGAGCAGACAGAAAAGCAGCAGAAGATTTTGACTCCATTTTGCTAGCAGAATCTTTGTTGAAAGTAGCTCAAGATACCATTCAAGATGATTTTATTTTTTGCGCTACTTTTAGTTGTACTATCCCCAGAAATAGGTTAGCAGAAAGAATTGATTGTTTACTGGATGAGACTATCTTAATTCCTACATCTAATTGGTGGAATTGGAGTTGGATTCTATTATTATTTATTCCTTTATTAACTATTCCCTTTCATGGATAATTGCAATTTTATTTACCTAAATTATACTGGTGACTAAACAATACTGAATTAAGTCAGTACTAAGTTAAATCGTTACTGATTTAAGAGCTTTATTATGCTACACCCGTATCTAAATAACTGAAAAAGATGAGCAGATTGATTCACTTTTTGCGTCATCTTAATTGGGTAACGCTCAGAAAAATGGTTACTTGTGCTGCTCAAAGAAGATTAACTGGTTTGGCAGCAGAAATGGCATATCACGCTATGCTAGGATTATTTCCAGCAATTATAGCAATACTGACAGCGATTAGTATTTTTGAGAAATCTGTAGAATATAATCTGGGCATTTTAGCTGTTCGCCTTGCTGATATAGTGCCACAACAGGCATGGAATTTATTATTAGATTTTACACAAGAAGTTAAGGTGGCTGAAGGAGAAAGTTGGTTTTCTCTGAGTTTTATTGCTGCTATTTGGGTATTTTCTGGAGTATTAAGTGCAGCGATGAATGCTCTCGATCAAATTCATCAAATTCCCCCAGAAAAAAAACGACCTTTTTGGCAAGCAAAGATAATTGCAATTTTACTGACTATTGGTGCAATTTTATTATTGATTACTGCCTCTTTTTTATTGGTAATTGGTGATTTTTTACTACAAATAGCAATCCAGCAAAACTGGCAAGAACTATTATTAATTGTTTGGAAAATATTTACGGTTATAGTTATTATTACAATTTTTGGGGTTACTATATCTTTAATTTATCAACTTGACAATCAACTCAAACAAGAAGACATAGAGCAAGATAATCCTCCCTTCATTCCTGCTCTAATTATTATCAGTGCTATTTTGATTCAGATTGTTTATTCTCTGTTTGATTTTGTTCGTAGTTTAATTATTAATTATGATGTTGAACAAACAGTTATTCATTTATTGTTGAGTATTTGGCGACTGTTAAGTTTCCCTGTTGCTTTAGGAATAGTCGCGATCGCTTTTGCTTTTATCTATCGTTTTGGTACTAGTCATCGGCAAGCCCAAGATCTAATTATGCCAGGAGCTATTTTAGCAGCTATTTCTTGGGCGATCGTCTCTGGAGCATTCCGTCTTTATGTTTCTCATTTCGGACAATACCATAAAATATACGGGGCTGTGGGTGTCGTTATTGTATTAATGTTATGGCTTTATCTTAGTTCTTTAGTTATGTTACTTGGAGATCAGTTTAATGTAATTGTGAGTGAGGCAAGAGCTAAAAAATTAACAAGCGAGAAGTAACATAATACTACCAATCTAATTATCTTAAGTATCAAAACAATTTGTATTATAAGAGTCTCTTCTCTAGTGCCGTAATAGGCTTTCCTGTTCTGGGATAAAGTAATAATAAACACTAAAACACTTAATTCCCTTAGACGAACTCGTCACTTTTGAGGAGAACTCTTTATATCATGCTCGATTCAAAATCTATTTTAGAGGTATTGCGTCCTGTTCAAGACCCAGAACTACAAAAAAGTTTAGTGGAACTGAACATGATCCGCAATGTTGAAGTTAACGGTAGTAAAGTTAGTTTTACTTTAGTGTTAACTACTCCTGCTTGCCCTCTCAGAGAATTTATTGTCGAAGATTGTCAAACCGCAGTTAAAAAGCTTCCTGGAGTAGAAGAAGTAGAAGTAGAAGTTACCGCAGAAACTCCTCAACAAAAGTCTTTACCAGACCGTGCAGATGTTTCAGGAGTCAAAAATATTGTGGCGATATCCAGTGGTAAAGGTGGTGTAGGGAAAAGCTCTGTAGCTGTTAATGTTGCTGTTGCTTTAGCTCAAACAGGAGCGAAAGTAGGTTTATTAGATGCAGATATCTATGGTCCTAATGCTCCTAATATGTTGGGATTGTCTGAAACCCAAGTAATGGTCAAAAATGGAACAAATGGAGAGATATTAGAACCAGCTTTTAACTATGGGGTTAAGCTAGTTTCTATGGCATTTCTGATTGACCCAGATCAACCTGTTATTTGGCGAGGTCCTATGTTGAATGGGATTATTCGGCAGTTTCTCTATCAAGTGGAGTGGGGTGACTTAGATTACCTAATCGTTGATATGCCCCCAGGAACAGGAGATGCTCAATTGACTTTAGCTCAAGCTGTACCTATGGCAGGGGCAGTGATTGTGACTACACCCCAAACAGTCTCTTTACTAGATGCCCGTAGAGGCTTAAAAATGTTCCAACAACTAGGAGTAAATGTCCTAGGAATAGTTGAGAATATGAGCTATTTTATTCCTCCCGATTTACCCGATAAGAGTTACGATTTGTTTGGTTCTGGTGGTGGAGAAAGAACAGCTAAGGAGTTAAATGTTCCTCTACTTGGTTGTGTACCCCTAGAAATTTCCTTGCGTGAAGGTGGAGATAATGGTGTCCCTATTACTATCTCTCAACCAGAATCAGCTTCTGCTCAAGCTTTAACCAAAATAGCTAAACAAATTGCAGCTAAAGTTTCTCTGGCTGCTTTTGCTTAGATACTGGTTTAATAAATCTAGTCTGTGCAATCAAACAATGCTATCCTCACTGATTGCACTATCTTAGTATCTAAAGACGGTGGGCATTTTCTTTAATCTAAAACGATTGTTTTCTAACGATTTTAATTTGCCCACCCAGTTATATACTGATTATAGGTTTGTCTAACTCCTTTTCCCTTTCCTCCTAAAAAAAGCTATAATTCACCGTAAAATAAAGCCCCTGCTCTTGTAACGTCCTATCTCGTGAATCAACATCAATTAGGGGAATGCCCCAATCAAAGCGAGCCGTAAAATTATCCCCCATCTGCCATTGCACACCTAGTCCCACTCCCACCAAAGTATTGGAGCCAGATATCTGAATTGGATTATCCTCATCATTCCAAGCAACCCCAAAATCCACAAAAGGAGCAATTTGTAAAAGACCTTCAACACTATCTACCCGCAGGATAGGCAAGCGTACTTCTGCCGAGGCAAAAAAACCATTATCTGTCAGGAAAAGATCTTGTCGATAGCCCCGAACGCTATAGAACCCACCCAAGGTAAATTGTTCTAAAGGAACTAGTGGTTTGCTGGTCAACTGTAGAGATGAACGCAGCACTAGCAAAGTATCGATCGCTAGAGAACGCACATACTGTCCCTGCCCTTGCCAGGAGAAAAAACGACTATCGGGAGGTTCATTGTTAATAGTTGCATCAAAAGCATCCATCCCTAAATTAAACTGAGAGCGAACTGCTAAAACATCCTGAGAACTTCGCTTAGTCCATTCTTGAAAAAATCGCAGCACCCAGAGCCGAGTTTCTCCACTATCATTCGCTCCAGGGGAGAGAGGATATCCTTCCCCTAAAACACTGGTTTGACTTGACTGGCGGGAAGCGGTTATCCCCAAGGCTAATTCTTGGCTTGGGGTTTCGATGATAGGTTGGCGAAAACTCAAATCGAGATAAAGGGAGTCTCCAGTAATATCGATGCGGTCAAAGGGTTCTTCAATTACCTCCGTGTTAGTCCATCGACCCGTGAGTTTAATCGTGCCATTGTGGGAATTAAGAGGAATCGTATAGCTAGTGTTGACGGCGTTACTCCCATCGGTATTAGTGTATTCTACACTCAAGCCATCCCCGAAGCCGAATAAATTGGCTTGGTTGAGGCGGATACCTCGTTCCCAACTCCCAATACTGGGCACGCGACCATTATTGGTAAATATCTCCATTTGGAAAGAATCTGCTTCTTGAACTCTCACCGATAGAACACTTAATTCGGGACGAGTGCCAGCAGATAAATCAGCAGAGATGGTCTTAATTAGAGGATTAAGCTGTAATAGTTGTAGGGCTTCTAAGAGGCGGTTTTGATTAAGGGGTTTGGTAGTAGCAGTTACTAGCCGACTCCGCACATAATCAGAATTCAATCGCCCCTCAACCGTGACGCGGATTTCCTCTATTCCCCCTTCAATTACCTGAATTTTGACCACTGCACCATCGGGAGATAAAACTTGTCCGACGGAAATAACAGCACCAGAATTGACATACCCTGCATTGGCATAGAATTTGGTGACAGCAGCCTCCGCTTGCAGCAGTTGAGCAAAAGCAATGGGTTTATTGGTAAAAGGAGCAGTTACCTCGGCTAATTCCCGATCGCTAAAAGCAGTATTGCCTGCAAACTCAAAGCGAATAACAGTGATGCTTCCAGGGAGATCGGGCAGTTCTTCAGGAGAGGGAATGGTTGTAGGAGGAAGATCGAGGGGAGTTTCTGGTTCAGGCTGAGGGACAGGGATAGGCTCTGGTACTTGAGGAGGAAGGATAAAAGGGGTTGGCTGTTCCTGGGGTCTAGTCGGATCGGGGTTTTGAGCCAATGCCTTATCCATAGAGAAGATGACGAAACCCTCTAAGGTCAACACAACTAACAGATTAGAACTCAAACACTGAAAAAACCAACTCCAGATTTTGGACATTTTTGAGGATGAAAAGCGCGAAAGCTATTATTTACCTATAGAAGCTCACACTTACTCACTAGAGAATTAATGGGAGTAAGTATATCACTCGCGAGGACTTTGTTGATCAATGAAAGCCTTATTCTCCTGACTTTCTGATTGCTTGAGGTATTCAATAGCAATGCGTCCAATTGTGGGATAATCTTGATAAGTCTCTAACAGCAAGGTTAAAGTAAGTCGGAATTGGAGTTGCTCTCTTTGCTTGTTCATAAAGACAAATAAGGCAACCGACGCTCCAACAAGTGCCAGCAAGGAGGGGATCAAGGGCAACCACCAACCCAGAACAAAGGCTAGGTAGCATCCCCCCAAAAGTCCGCTACTGACCAAAAGTAAACAAAAAGCGATCGCCCAAGTCGATTTAAACCACCAGCTAATTACTGTCCCTATGCCTGCGATCGCTAAAATCCCCAGCCATTCTATAAGCTCGGACCAAACGCGAATCAAGGGTCGTCCATCAAGGGCTGCACTAAGAATTTGACTAGTAATGTTGGCATGAATGAATATCCCAGGCATTAGCTCGGGAGAATGGAATAGTCCGCTACTGTAAGGCGTGTAAAATAAATCCTTGATGCTTTCTGCTGTAGTGCCAATCAGAACTAGGCGATCGCGGAAACTATCGGGGGGTATTTGGTTGTCCAGCACTTCTCTTAGCGAAAAAGTGGCAAAATTATGCTGATTACCGCGAAAATTGAGCAAAATCTGGTAGCCTCCCGACTCGGTACGGACGTATCCCCCATCATTTCCTGTAAACCTCTTAAAGACGGCTTTTCCCAAGCTGACTCGTTGCGGTTCCCCGTCAACTTGTTCTAGGGCGATTCCCTCAGTTTCGAGATAATGCAAGGCTAACTTAATCGGGAAACTGTAGCGCACCTCGTCCTCAGAGAGGATAACCGACAACAGGGCGCGACGTACCTTGCCATCGGCATCTAGTAGGAAATCGGCAAAACCCACTTGTCCGCGCTGACTCAAGGTAGGGGAAGGGGCAATTTTCGGCTCTAACACTTTCTCAATGCCAAATAAATTGGGAGTCGAGTTAAACAATTTCACTAAGTCGGTATGCCCAGGTTCTACAGGTAAATCTCGATAGAGATCCAGTCCAATGGCTTGAGGGTTTTGGGCTTTAATCTTAGCAAGGGTCTGAGCTAAAATTCGATCGGGAACAGGCCACTGTCCCACCTCCTTCAGATCTGGCTCGTCGATAGTCACAATGACAATTCGCCCATCTGCTTCTTCTACGGGTCGCCAACGAAAGAATCGATCGAGCAAGTTCCATTCTAGTCCTTGTAATAGTCCACAGAAGCGTAGCAGTATAATAGGGACTGTGACTCCTAAAGCCAATAAGGGCATCCAACCCAATCCCAGTCTCTGTTTCAGAACTTTCTGTTTGGCTTTAGACCTGGCTGATGCTAGTAGGCGACTTGCTTGTTGATTGGCTTCTAGTAATTTTTGGGTCTGTTGTTTAGCTAAGTCTTGACTAGCGACTAAAAATTGATAGTCCCCATCGCTGAGGCTTTTACCCAACGACCAAGTTAAAGCATTCTGCAACTCTACTCCCTGCAATAAACTAGACTCATCCTGACTCCCAGAAGCAATCCAAGCAGCTAGGTCTGGGGCATAGGGTCGCAACTGGTCTAAGTTCCTCTCAACCCAATTGCGGTTAAAAACAGCTTGATAAATAGGGTTATAGACCTTGAGTTTGCCCTGCTTCTCCACTACTAATCCTGACAGTCGCAATTCCATCTGTTCGGGACTGCCATCGGCACGAAGTTCTCCCTGCTGTAAGATTTTTTGATAGAGTCCCAGCAATTGTATTACCTTTTGTTTACGTCTGAGAATCCGGTCTCGAATGGTTCTCAAATGTTCTGGCTCATCTTGGGCTTCCCAATTTTCCACAATGCGCTCGCGTACCACTTGTTCAATAAATTTGGGAGATTCTGAAGGGGGAATCTCACCATGATTCCCGAACCTAATAACCAATTGACATAGCTTTTGGGTTAGAAAGGGCTGTCCACCCGTCCAGTTTAAGATTTCTCGGATAACTGCTTCAGGATGAGCAATTTTCCCTTGCAAACCATCGAGTAGAGGCTGAACTTCGTCAGACTGAAATCCTTGCAGTTGAATCCCCTGACCAATATTAAATGGAATCTGAGTTTTATCGCGAATCAAATCCGCAGGAGTTGCCACCCCCAATAGGGCAAAGGTGAGGCGTTTATAGTTAGGATGAGTGTCGCGCTGCTCGCAGAAACAGCGAATCAATCCAAAAAAATCATCGAGGCAGAAATTCTGGCTGAGAACTCGATCGATTTCATCGACGAAAATAACAATATTTTGCTTGACTTGTATTAATAGTACTTCCTTGATAAATAAGCTCAGACGTTGTACAGGGGAAAGTAAGTCCCGCCGTTCCCGCCACCAAATACGCCATTGAATTATTGAGCTAAGTTCGCAACCACTGACCAGATATTGGACAATTCCCCCATACCATTTTTCTGGGGTCATATCCTGCTTGCCCATCTCTGTTAAGTCAATCAGAACACAAACTGTCCCTTCGGCTTGCAGCCTTTGCATAGTTCGCACTCTCAAGCTAGATTTGCCCATCTGGCGCGAGTTGAGGACATAACAAAACTGACCAGATTTTAAGGCTTGATATAAGGCGGAATCGGCTTCTCGGGTTACGTAGCTAGGCGC
The DNA here is from genome assembly GCA_030065155.1 of Xenococcaceae cyanobacterium MO_188.B29. Taxonomy (GTDB): domain Bacteria; phylum Cyanobacteriota; class Cyanobacteriia; order Cyanobacteriales; family Xenococcaceae; genus JASJDJ01. The sequence goes on along the minus strand of JASJDI010000071.1, from coordinate 5,185 downwards.
GTCACTGTCGAGACTCCCTCCGACTTGATACTCATAATTTGACCTGGTTTCAGTCATGAATGCTGCTGTTAAGTTCTCCTTACGAAATGCGAACAAAAACAATTCATAACCAGATCTTAGCCTTCTTCTGTACTTATTTACTTTACTACCTGATTTTTGCAGATTTACTAAACATTAAACCTGATTTATTGGATACAAAAATATCTGACTTTTTCCCATTGTTGTTAATAGGTTTTAGTTTCATCATGTTATCAGAGTCAGTTAATTGTCTTGCGATCGATTATGATAAAATCTTTTATTTTTGCCATGTTAGCAGGACTCTCGATCGCTGCTCCTCTGGGAATTAATGGAATTATCTGTATTAAATTCTCTTTAGACAAAGGGTTTCTTGCTGGTTTAGTTTCAGGGCTTGGAGAATCAACTGTTGTTGGATTTTATGCCTGGTTGGTTACATCTTCAGCCAGTGCTGCGGAATCTTTTTTGAGCGAACATCAATTAAGATTTCGCCTTCTTAGCGGGGTAATTTTATTGTTGATGGGAATCCAACGCTTTTTCTCTAAAAAACCCCTAAAAAAACCGCAGTTAAATAAGAAATCTTTAGCCCTCAAAAATTCGTCAGTTAGATTTTTATCTATATATCTTTTTGCTTTAAGCATCGCTCTGATTAATCCTATGACAATTGTTTCCCTTCTGGCTTTGATTTCCAGCCATTTCAACTTAACCAATAACTTTTCGATCGCCCCGACAGTTCTAGGGCTTGTCTTTGGTACTGCTATTTGGTGGCTTATGCTCAGTGCTACTGTTAGTTATTTTCGGACAAAGATTAACCGATTTTTCTTGCGTTTTATTAACTATAGTTCAGGAACAGCTCTTGTTATTATCGGTTTAAAATTAATCCTTAAATAATATTCGTTTGTTTAGGGTATTCTGAAAGCCAGATTTTTAGTTATTGGTTACTGAATTTTGCTAAGTCGTGTGCCATAAGTTAACGGGACTTGTACGAATCGTTTATTCATAAACAAGGAAAACCCTTACATGGCTAGCTCAAGAAGAACAATTACTCTATCTAAAAATCAATAATTCAAGTGTAAATAGTAGCGTATAGATTTTATATTATGAGGCAAATTCTTTTATAAATTAGATACCAAAATAAAGAATAGAAAAGAGAAAATTATATTTTTTTAGGAAGTCAATTTTAGATATCTAGACTATTTTAAATATATATAGTTAACAAACTAATTTATTTTATCAAAAATAAAAAATATTCCTATTTGCTGAATTTGAATCCTGATTTATTAGAAAAAAATACCTGATTTTTTCCCATTGTTGTTAATAGGTTTTAGTTTCATTATGTTATCAGAGTCAGTTAATTAAGTAGTTCCATAAAAAAAACAGGGATTTAATGATGAAACAAGTAATTATCGAACAAGCAGCAATTATTATCAGTGAAAATCAAGCGCAGCCAGCCCCAAGCTCCTTCGTGAAAGATGAGCACAGTCCAGCAGTTACGGGCAAGTTGTGTGCTACTTGGATCAAAGACGAAGATTCAAAACTCAGATGTGTATGGACGAAAAAATACATCTAGCTTTGAAGCGAATTTACTTCTGCCGAGGTTAGTTCTTCATATAGCAAAGCTTTTATTACTTTTTCGGAGAAAAATTAAGAGCAGTCCACTCAGCTCGAACAGAACATAAAGTTTCAGACACCAATGAGCTGTAATACCTGCAACAAAAGCTCGAAGTCTTTGAAGAGATTTAAACGAATAACTTCTAATCACAATCACTGAGGAGCAAATACCATGAAAATTTCTTATCGCGGAGTAAGCTACGATTACGACCCCCTAGTAGTCGGTCAATTTTGAATTGATGGACTGGGCAAGCAGGGGGAGCAGAGGAAGCGGAGGAAGCAGGGGGAGAGTATTCCTCAAATCAATCTTGACTCAGTACTAGTTGTGGAAACGACAGTGAGTGCAGCTAACGGCAAGTATCGGGGTCGAGATTGTCGATTCCGTAACTTGAAGAAGCCACCAGTGCTACAGCAGACAGTTAACCTTACTTATCGCGGTGTTAAGTATAGTAAGCCTGGCACAATTACGGCAATGACAGTTGAGCCTGAGAAGACACCAACTGTTTCTACTGAACAGAAAGCTCGCTCTTTGATGGTAAATCACACGCGGACAATCAAAAATCTAAAATCGAATTGACAAGAAATGACAGATTCAAATTTTATAACAACATATCTTCAGTTAGTAAATGATGCTTCGAAACATATCGCCTTTCATCATTTTGAGGGAAACAAAACAAATACATATACTTGGGGTCATGTTCACGAGCAAGTTTTAAAAATAGGAGCTTATATCGAAAGCCTTAAACTTCCTCGTAAATCTAACATAGGAATTTTTTCCTCTAACCATCCCGAATGGATTATTGCCGACCTTGGCATTATTTTAGCTGGACATGTTTCAATTCCAATATATCCGATGATTGGAAGAGCTAGTTTAAGAGATATATTGGCTAATGCACGACCAAAACTTTTGTTTTTAGGTACAGCATTACATGAAGATATAATTGAAAAACTATGTAATCACTTACCTATAGTGCGTTTTAGTCATTATCAAAGCACCGTAGGGACTTCTTTTGGCGACATTCTAAAAGCAGATTTGACCTTTAGCGCTTCTTACAATCCACAACCTGATGATCTTGTAACTATCATGTATACATCAGGAACAACCAGCAAGCCAAAAGGTGTTATGCATACTTTGGCAACAATGTCAGCATTGGCACCATCCTTACTAAAAAAACAACTTGGCGCAACTGAAAAAGACCGATTATTTGCTTACGGAACATTGGCTCATGTTTCTGAAAGAATTGCGATCGAACTTTGCTGCATTTATACAGGTTGTCATGTATATTTTGCTGAATCACGGAAAACAATCTTAAGAGATTTAGTGCGGACGGAACCGTCAATACTCTTCGGTAACCCTATATTTTGGCAGAGACTTAAAGCAGCTATTTTGAACCAATTTTCTCAAGATATTATCAACAAACGTCTCAAATCTGAAGGGGAATTTTTTCAGAAAAGCTTGCGTAAATCCATCGGCTTAGCTCAAGCTAGACACCTGATTGTTGGTGCTAGTGCTATCGAACCAGAAATTTTGCAGTGGTTTCATTATTATTTGGGATTATCGATTAAACAAGTATATGGAGCAACAGAAGGCTTTGGTCTTTGTACTTTTAATTTTGATACTGCTAAAAGTTTCGGTCGCGTCGGAGAACCTTTACCAGGAATAGATATTCGTGTAGCGGAAAACGGTGAAGTGCTCTATAAAAGCCCATCACTAACAGTTGGTTACTACGAAAATTCTCAAGCAACACAAGAACTTTTTACTTCTGATGGGTTCTTAAAATCAGGAGATATGGGCTATATCGAAAATGACCAATTAGTAATAAAGGGTCGTGTCAAAGAAAGCTTTAAAACTGCACGTTCTAATATGATTCATCCTAATCGGATTGAGTGCATGCTAACTGCCAACGGACTATTGGAAAATGTTTGTCTTTTAGGAGAAGGACGTATGCAGCCTTTTGCGGTTGCCACCTTAGCACCAAACTGGCGAAGCAAATTTGGTCGTCAAGGATTGGCTCAACAACTCAAAAATCATGTCGGCGCCGTTAATTCGCAACTGGAAAAACGCGAGTATATCGATACACTTATTGTTACTAATTTTGAATGGAATCAAGACAATGGTTTTTTGACTTCGACAATGAAAATTGCTCGTCGCCATATCGCTAAATACTTTCAAACAATTAAAGTCAGTGCAGAATTGCGAGTTGAATGGAAAAAAGAAATCAGTGAAGAATTACAGGTTGAGTAAAACAAAAAGAAATATTTCTAGCGAAATCCTCGTTACGAGAAAAAATTGACCTCACCTCCGAGAAAAAACTCAGTAGATGGGCTATAATTAGATAATGTCGGCTGACAAAACACGGCAGAAATACTCTCGGTACAAATGACACCGAGGTATCACCTGATTATCTTTGCGCTGCACCAATCCCATACTATGCAACTTATAAATCTGCATCGAATCTAATTCCACTGGTTCGGACGAGGAGACTACAGTTTTAAACGCCTGAACTAGTTCCGAAGACTGTCGTAGAATCTCCAAATGTCGCCGTAGATGGTTACTATAAATTCCTGCTTCAGTAGAAGCTTCACGCAGTAGATGTTCTAGGGTCATTTTTCCCGAGCTTACCTCATACAGAGCCAACCGCACCAAATAGGGATGTCCCCCTACCATCCCCATCAATTCCCCTATCTGGGATTTATTCCAATTCAGTTGATGAAGGTAAACCAAATCTTGAACCTGTTGCGGGTCAAATTCCTGCAACTCTACTGGTACTCCTGCATTAAACGGCGATTGATTCATGTCTAAGGGGATGTAACATTCTGTCGAGTGTGCCATTATCAACCGCAGTTGCTTCCATCTTGAAGAAATCTTCCCTTTCTCATGCCAACCTCGTAGCATCCCGAAAAAGTCTTCAATTACTTCGGTATAGGGAAAAACCCGATCCACTTCATCTAACCCTAAGACCAAGGGGCAATCTATAGCTGGTAATAAATACTCCTCAAAATAGACTGTGCAGTTACCATTACTGCCCAAAATCTCTGTATCCCAATAATCACCAAGTTGATTTTCTAACTCTAACTGCCGACCCACCATCACACAAATCCAGCGCAAAAGCTTATCCAAATCCTTAAGAATCGATCGCTCTACACTACTAAAATCCAAATACACTGTTTTGTAATTCTGAGATTGGCACTGAGCTAGTATCCGATTCATCAATGAAGTTTTGCCCATCAGCTTAGGGGCTTTAATCCGAATCAAAGACCCTGGCTTGATAATCCCGTCGTAACACAAAGACTCAATTCCGTTTCGTTCCACATAGAAGGTCGAATCTAGCGATACCGATCCCTCTGGAAAGGGAATCTCTTTTCCCGACTCAAAAGTAGCCTCCGATTTTCGCTGTTGCCACTTCGACGCTCTCTTTAGGGGTTCCCGAAAATTCTTTTTACTTACCTTTTCTCCTAATATATCCGACAATTTTTTCCATAACTTATTGCCCACATCTTTATTGAGGTAGTCAACCGTATATCCAGCCTGTTGTGCCATTTCTTCGTAAGTCTCCCC
>JASJDI010000070.1 GCA_030065155.1 Xenococcaceae cyanobacterium MO_188.B29 | reverse complement strand
CGCAATTAATCAGACGAGCTAAAAAGTAGTTAGTCATTTTTGAACCATAAGGGGAATTCCACCATCTGGAAGGATGACAAACTCCTGACATTGGTCAATATTTTGAATTTTTATTAGTTTATCAAGTCTCTCATTACTTTTTCCAATTGGTATTATTTCTTCGTTCGGATTAAAGTAATAATTTACCAATTTATTAAAAACATATCCTTGAGGGGTAGGGAGTAATCAGTAATCAGTAATCAGTAATCAGTAATCAATGATCGCAAATAAGTCGATCGCGCCTAGTCAGATGAGAGTTATTTTTGAGATAAGCAGAAAGTCGATCGCAACCCTGGGTTAATAGACTATCTAGATTTAAATTCCAGAGAATTAAACCTTGTTGTTCGTCGGCACTAATCAAAGTGCGATCGCTAAAGGCAAGAGTGTTGACTGGGGAGGTATGTCCTCTTAGAGTTTTGAGTAAAGTATGATCGGACGAAGCATGCCAGAGTTTAATCGTGCCATCTGCACTACTAGAGGCTAAAATACTCCCTTCAGGATTAAAATTAAGACCAGTTACTCCATTTTGATGTCCTTTGAGAGTGGTTAGTAAAGATGCTTCTTTTCCTAGCTGATTAATTTGCCAAAAGCGAATAGTATTATCCCAACTACCAGAGACGAGAGTATTACCATCAGGGCTGAAAACTAAAGTGGAAATAGCTAAATTATGTCCAGATAAAGTTTGTAATAACTCACCTTCTCTACTCCACAGTTTGATAGTTTGGTCATAACTACCAGATGCGAGTATTCTGCCTTTGGGGTTAAAAGCAAGGGTTTTAATACTATCTTGATGGTCTGTTAAAGTTGCAATCAGTTCTGTTTGCTCATCAATTATTGACCAGAGTTTGATTGTTTTATCTTCACTACCAGAAGCGAGGACATAGCCTTTTTTGTCCCAACCAAAGGCAATACTCTGAATGCCATCTTGATGTCCCTTGAGAGTAGCTATAAGACTCTTGTCTTCCATCCGCCAGAGTTTAATAGTTTTATCCCAACTAGCAGAAGCAAGGATACGTCCATCAGGACTAAATTGGATTTGAGTAACGGTAGATTCGTGTCCTGGTAGGGTGAATAGTAATTCTCGGCTATTATCGGGGTTTTTGTGCCATAATTCAATTTCTCCATTCCATCTCGTAGTAGCAAAAATTTCTGGGGAGATAGGAGAGACAGCAATACTGTAAATACCACCATTTTCTAAAAAAGCAGGTTGGCGGACTTGCCATAATCTGACCGTTTTATCGGTACTAGTAGATGCTAGAGTATTGCCGTCAGGATGAAAACTCAGGCTTAAGACTTGTCCTCCGTGTCCATTCAGACTTTGCTGCCAGATACCATCAGCATTCCAGATATTTACCTGACTATTTGCTCCTGCTGTCGCCAATAATTTTCCATCAGGACTATAGCTAAGAGCGTTAATTTCTTCTCCAGTCGGAAAATAGGTAATTAAACTGCCATCTGTTACTCGCCACAGTTTGACTATTCCATTTTCACAAGCTCCAGATATTTTGCTTCCATCAGGACTAAAGGTTATTTGTTTAATTCTTCCTTCATCTCCTTGGATATTTTGGAGTTGTTGATTACTATCTTGGTTGACAGACCATAATTTAATTGTGCCGTCTTCCCCACTAGAAGCTAGCAAATAATCAGATTGAGTGTGATTAGGCGCAAAAGTTACATCATTCACCCAACCTTGATGAGCAGATAAAGTATGGATATTTTTACCATCTAGTTGCCAAATTTTGATACTACCATCACGACTAGCTGACGCTATCATGTCATCTTGAGGACTAAAAGCAACACTAGTTACCCAGTCTTGATGTCCTTCTATCTGGAGTAAAGATTTAACTTCATTATTGTTGGCAATACTCCACAATCTAATTGTATTATCAGCACTGGCAGAAGCAAGCAATTTACCATTGGCTGAAAATGCTAAAGCGTTTACTCGGTTTTGATGCCCTGTTAAAGTAGAGAGCAATTTACCATTACGATGCCAAATTTTAATAGTTCGATCGCTGCTAGCTGTGGCAATTAATTCTCCATCAGGACTATAACTAACTGCATTTACTCTTTGACCATGATTTTCTAAGCGATTTAATTCTTGAGTACCTTCTACTGTTTGTTGGAGAGTGCCAATAGTTTCTAATTTAATTTTCTGCCAACTATTACGACCAACTAAAGTTTCTCCCCAACTATTAATTTGCTGGAGTTGTTTTCCTGCTTTAACGCTAGTTTGCAAAGATTCTAGTTGCTGATTAGATAAGAGTAGAGATTCGGAAAAAGCATTGAGTGCGGAGATATTTTCTATTTGTGCTAGTATCTTCTGCCGATAAGCTAAACCAGCAAAAGTTGTGGCTAATAACCCTAGAATTCCTAGAGTAGCTGCCATCATTTGGGTTTTTCTGAGTCTTTGTTTATTTTCTTGTTCGATTTTTGTCCTTTCATCTAAACCACAGACAATAAATTCTTGTGCCAGACTAGTTAATTCATCTGTGTATTTCAGATAAAGCTCTTCTGCTTCTGCTAACCGAACTCCCCGCAGGAGAAAATCTGGTTGTCGGTCTTTTTGTTGCCACAGTAAGGCTGATTGTTCAATTTGTCTTTGCGATCGCAATCTGGCACGGTTTTCTTCTAGCCACCAACGTAAAGTTGACCAATGACGGATCAAAATTTCGTGAACTACTTCTACAGTTACTTCTTGCTGCATTGCTTCTAGGAGTAGTTCATCATCATCTGGGGGAAGATCTCCACTCCTACTTTGTCCTAAATCAATTCCGCGATCGAGATTAACCACTACAATTTTAGCGGTAGTTAGGGCAGCAAGGGTTCTTTCTACTAGGGGTAAGGGATATTTGGTGACGATAAGCTCTGATTTACTCACCCGACGGCGAGTATCTTCTGTTCCTTCCCCTAACTGAGTTAGATTCATAAATATCCATCTAGCACAGTCTTGGGCTTCAGGATCGAGATTTTCGTAGGCTGATTGTGCTTGTCTTTCTAAAGAGCCTTTAATTCCTCCTAGTTGCTGATAGGTAGCTAGGGTTAATTTTCCTCCTTGGCGACGTTCCCATAACTGTTGTAAGACAAATTGTAGTAAAGGTAAATCCCCTGGAGAACGATCTAATTCTTTGAGTAACACTTCCACTAACCCTGCTTCAACTCTCAGTCCTACTTGTTCGGCAGGTTTGATTATGGCACTGCGATAATTTTCTTCTGTCAGATAAGGAGGAACTAAAACACTAGATTGTTGCAGAATTTTGGCTAATTCGGGTATTTCTAGACAAGCAGCCGTAAAATCTGCCCTTACAGTCAGGATTAGTTTAAAGCGATCGCTGGCATATTTTACCGCACCTAAAATTAGTTCTAGAAACTGTTGTCGATCGATGGTTTGTGCGAGGGTAAATAGCTCTTCAAACTGATCTATTACTAAAACTACCATCGGTTCAGGGCGATTGCGCAACCATTGCACAAATCCTTCTACTCCCTGATATAAGAGTCCTTCTATTTGTAATTTTTGGTGAGCTTGTTCTTTAGTTGTCCCACAATCTACTAAAATTTTGGTTAAAGCTTGTAAGGGTTTAGCAGAAGGACGAAAACAACCAATCCACCATTGTTCGCTCCCTGGCACTTGTTTACCCTGGCGCAACTGAGCGATAATTCCTGCTTCTACTACCGAAGATTTACCACTACCAGAAGCACCTACCAAAGCTAAAGTTGACTGATGGCTAATGTGATTGAGTAATTTTTGGACTAAGCTCTCTCTACCATAGAAATATTGGGCGTTTTCTTCTGTAAAAGCTTGTAAGCCCATATAAGGACATAAATTTAGTGCAAACGCTCCTGAATCCTCTATCTTGTGTCCTGTTCCTCTTCCTGGTAAAACCTCGATCGCACCTCTAATACCTGATAATCGCATCTGAGGTTTAATTTTTGTTCCTGCTAGCTGTACTTGTAGTTGACTAATCCAAGCAGCAACGGGTAATCCTTTGTGAAGATCGGCTTGTTTAAGGGTGGTTAATAAGGCATGGGTAAACTGTTGGGGAACATTTAAAGGTGCAGCAGCAGCAATAATAAATTGTCCTAATTCCGACTCTAAGGCTAAATCTTCTACCCACTCAGCTAAAGAAGTAGCACCAGGACAGTCTAAAATAATAATCTGTTGAGTACCTTGGCAATCTCGTAATAATTTTCTGAGCCAAGAACGACTTAAACGCAGTCCTTGTTTTAAGACTAGCCAAGATTCCCCTGAGTCTGTTTCTTCAATTTGTCCCCGCAGATATAATAGAGCAGTAGTTGCTTCCCCTTCGATAAAAGTTTCGGTTTGCGCGCCTACACTCAAACAAGCTTTAATGGCTTTTTTTACTTCTGACCAAGGTTTACTCCTTTGCGGAAAATAGTTTAGAGCAAATTTACCTGTACCTTGCCATATTTTGCTCAAAGCCAAAGTGAATTTACTATCACTCAGTCCATCAACAACTAGAGCTTGACGAGGATTAGCAGTTGAAACAGCAGGCGATCGTTTGCCCAAAATTACTTTACCAAATCCTTCCATAATCCGCTTGGGAGTCTGCAAAGGATATTCTGACTGAAGTTGTCTTTCTCCCCGACTACTTTTTTGTTGATTAATTAAACGAATCTGTTGATTAGTTTTATCGATATACCGTAAAGTTTGATGGTAAACATATTGATAGAGAGCATCCGCTTCGATTGTTCCTTGAGCATCCGCAGCTTCTCCCCTTAAACCCCGCATGAGATAGTAAGTAAATACTCCATGCCCTAATTCTGGAAACTCCCAAGACTGCTGAGTTTGATCGCAAGAAAGGAAAGCATAAAAACCTTGACTCTGAGCAGCTTTCTTCCGTAATACCTTGACTAACTGAGGAGTCGGATTAGCTAAAGATTTAGGTTTAGGCTTACTCAAACTGCCTCTTAAAGTCATTCCTCCACTATGACAAGCATCCAACCAAACTATTTGCTGACTAGCGCGACAATCACTTAAAAATCCTAATAATTCTTTAATCGCTAAGCCTGTGGTAGTCAACTGCGCTTTGATAGTATCTGCTAAACAGAGAAAAACTTGTTGAGTTTGTGGATCTAAAACACCGTGTCCAGAAAAATATAAAAGAATAGTATCTTCTGGTTGGGCATTGGCGACGATGTGTTGTAGATTTTGGCGCAATGTCTCTAAATTTGGCTGTTGATTACTAAAATCATGAAGAGTAATTACTTCTCTGGCTCTAAAAGATTGAGTTGCTTCCTTGAGAGCTTCCCCTAAACCTTGACAGTCTAGGGCTGAATATTGCAGAGATGGTAAATTGTCATCTTGGTATCGATTAACTCCTACCAAAACAAGCCATAACCTAGCTAAGCCTTCTAAACTAGAAGAATGAAGACGACTTTTCTCAACTATACGAGGACACATGTATTTTTTCTCGCCTAACAACCATCGCAATGATTTTGAGTTTATTACGTTTAGCTTTCAATTTTTATGCAATATCAATTAATTGGCAAATTACTCATTTTCTCTAAATCTAATACCTGAGCCAATTCTGCTTCCGTGATTAATCCTTTGGCTAAAACTATCTCCCGAATTGATTTACCTGTTTCTAAAGACTCTTTAGCTACCGCAGCAGCATTGAGATAACCAATGTGAGGATTAAGAGCAGTAACTAAAGCCAGACTACCTTCGGCATATGACAAACATCGATCGCGCCGAGCAGTAATACCAGCTAAACAACGCTCACTCAAAGCTTTAATTGTATTACCTAAAATTTCAATACTGTGAATGAGATCGTAGGCAATAAGAGGCATCATCACATTTAATTCTAATTGTCCTGCTTGAGCAGCCAGAGCGATCGCGCTATCATAACCCATAACTTGAAAACATACCATGGAAGTCATTTCTGCCATGACGGGATTGTATTTTCCAGGCATAATCGAAGATCCTGGTTGTACTGGGGGTAATTGTATCTCTTTTAAACCTGTTTTGGGCCCTGAGTCCATCAAGCGTAAATCATGGGAAATTTTGACTAAATCTTGGGCTAAGTTCCGTAACGAGCTAGAAACACTTACCATCGGTGACATACTTTGCATTGCTGCCATTAGATGGGGTGCTGGTTGCAAAGGTTTACCGATAAATTCTGCTAATAATTCAGCAACTCTGTAACGATAGTTGGGATGAGTATTTAAACCTGTTCCTGTTGCACTTCCCCCTAAACCAAGATTATATAAGTCTTGTTCGGCGGTTTTAATTCTCCGCTGATGCTCCCTTAAAATTTGTGACCAAGCGCGAAATCCCTCCCCTAATCTCACAGGAACGGCATCTTGCATATGGGTACGACCAGATTTTACTATATCTTGGAATTCATCTGCTTTAGTTTGTAGGGTCGCGATCGCCATATCTAAAGCAGGATATAAAGAATGTTCTAATGCCAGTAAACTACCAACTCTAATTGCTGTAGGGATCACATCGTTAGTAGATTGACCATAATTAACATGATCGTTAGGACTAACCTTTTTATAGTTTCCTTTTTCTTTACCTAAAATTTCTAAGGCACGGTTAGCTAATACCTCATTGATGTTCATATGATGGGATGTACCCGCACCAGCTTGATAAACATCCACTACAAACTGATCCCTAAATTGCCCTTTGAGAATTTCATCCGTAGCTTGAACAATTGCCTGACTAATATCTATCGGAATACAATCTAATTCACCATTAGCGATCGCGGTAGCTTTTTTAATTAAAATACAAGCATCAATATAAGTAGGTAAAGGCTTGATTCCACTAATCGGAAAATTTTCGATCGCCCGCAGAGTTTGAATTCCATAATAAACTTTTGTGGGAATCTGTTTTTCTCCCATCGAATCTTTTTCGATACGGTAGTTAGAGTCTTTTATTTCCTTCATAGTGTGAGTTAATGCTCAAATTTACAAGACTTACATACTAAGTTTTTGGTCAAAATCGGCAAAAAATCTCCTGATATTTACATAAATTTATTCTTTGGTGTTTTTACCGATGGAGGCATAGACAATAAAGTATAGATATTATATACAATGAATTATGTATGCAAAATTAGTCATCCATCATTTTGTACTTCAGTAACATAATGGTTGTTACAAATTCAATAAAAATGTAGCCGATCCCCAGAAAAATACATTGATTTTAATAGTTTTGCCTATCGAGCGAACTATATTGTCAGAGGAAATTCCCGCGATCGCAATATAATTTCAGCCAATAGGGATAATGGTGTCGATCTAGGTGAGGAAGGGACAAAAGGCAATCGAGTTGAAGGCAACTAGATTATTCTTGATGCCACTAGTATTAAGTCTGTAGGCAATAATGATGACATTTAAATTAAAGATAGCCCTTCTTTTGTCATTTTGAGGTCAAACCTTGATTTTTTGTGAGCTAGAATAACCTAAATTCTTCAAAAATCCCTTGAGTGACAAAAGAAAGTTAAATGCAAAGACAACTTATTTCTAATACTTATATCATCAGTGCTACAACTATTAATCTGAAAAATGGTGATAATTCCGAATTTTCTTCGGCTTTTTTGTCAGGTAATTCTCATCAGAAATAAGCAGGAAAATCCAACAATCTTAATTGAAATGAGGTATAGTTTGGCACGCTTGTTTTTGCTGATTGCGATCCCATAATCTAATTTAACTACAAACTAGTTACTAGATTAATTGCCAATTTAAATATATTTCATAACAAACGCAAATTGCTATAAATTATTTTTTGAAGGTAAGCTCTGGGTTTACCCCTATAACGCATTTATTATTAGTATTTTTGAGTACAATATTTTTCTACAGTTTCTCAGAACTAATATATAAGTATATATTGGTATAAATAACTTTACTGACTATAAACTAGCAAAAAGCTTTAAATTCAATCCTTATCAGTTTTTTACAGTAGTAATAAAGGCGGTCGTTCTTATTATGAGTAACTAATTATACTTATTGAGCATTTACTCCTATTCAATATATTTCTGATTTAAATAGATAGAACAATCTAAATAGAAAATAACTAATAATTTTGTTTTGGATTGAGTACAGAAATGCTTAAGAAAGAAAACTAGATTAAAACTTTGCTAAAAAAAAAATTTTTTGTTATTGGTCGAGTCCATTTTGAAGTTGAGTAACTTATTACACTGAAAAATTCTAAATAGTTAAATAAATTGAAACAGAGGAGAATAATTTAATCAATTGAGCTTTGAATTAGTTAGGGAAGCAATTAGTTATTGGTGGTAAGTAAGTAACTATTAATTGGTGCATTAAAGAGGTAGGAAATGGTAATAAGCATTGAACAAAAACAAAAGCGTTTAACGATACAAACGGTAGAAATTGCCCCAGATACGATGGCAATTCGATCGCTAGATTGGGATCGCGATCGCTTTGATATTGAATTTGGACTGCAAAATGGTACAACCTACAACTCATTCTTAATTCGGGGAGAAAAAACAGCTTTAATTGATACCTCCCATCGAAAATTTCGTCAGCTTTATCTAGATAACCTGGCAGAAATAATCGCTCCATCTCAAATTGATTATCTAATTGTTAGTCATACTGAACCAGACCATAGTGGCTTAGTCAAAGAGATTATTGAACTAGCACCAAAGGTGACAGTGGTGGGAGCAAAAACGGCAATCCATTTTATGGAAAATTGGATACATCACCCTTTTGAACGAAAAATAGTCAAAAATGGCGACCAAATCGATTTGGGAAAAGGACACATTCTCGAATTTGTTAATGCCCCTAACCTTCATTGGCCTGACACCATTTTTAGCTATGATGCTAAAACTCAGGTGCTTTATAGTTGTGATGCTTTTGGTATGCATTACTGTTCAGATAGTGTCTTCGATCGAGATTTAGCCGTAATTGAACTGGATTACCAGTTTTACTACGAATGTCTGATGGCACCTAATGCCCGTTCCGTGCTATCTGCCCTAAAGCGCATGGATAAATTAGGACAAGTGAAGACAATTGCTAATGGACATGGTCCGCTGTTACGTCAAAATGTTGAAGAATTAGTAAATCGCTATCGTAATTGGAGTCAAGCTCAAGCCAAGACAGAAAATTTGGTATTAGTTTTTTATGTCTCCCATTACGGATATAGCGATCGCCTCGCCCAATCCATCGCTAGAGGACTGATTAAAACTGGGGTTGGTGTGGAGATGATTGACCTCAAAACCGCCGATCCCCAACAAATGCAGAAACTAGTTAGTACTGCTGAGGGGATTGCGATCGGTATGCCATCAGCTTTGGATGCTACAGCTATTGCTGCCGTCAATACAATCCTTGGTACGGCTAAATCCAAACAAGTCTTTGGCTTATTTGAGTCCTACGGGGGAGACGATGAACCTATTGATTCTCTACTCAGTCAATTAAAAAACTTGGGTCTAACAACAATATTTCCTCCCATTCGAGTTAAAGAAATACCTTCCGAAACAACCTACCATGTTTGTGAAGAAGCTGGTATAGATATGGGGCAATACCTGAGAAGAGATGACAAAATTACCAAGCTCAAGTCTCTCAATCCGAATTTGGAAAAAGCTTTAGGGCGACTAAGTAGTGGTTTATATATTATCACTGTCGTCAAGGGTAACATTAAAAGTGCGATGTTAGCTTCTTGGGTATCAAAAGCTAGCCTCAAACCTCTGGGTTTAACCATTGCTATTGCCAAAGAACAGGCAATGGAATCTTTGATGCAAGTAGGCGATCGCTTTGTGCTTAATGTTTTGGCAGAAAGTAACTATCAAACTGTGATGAAACATTTTCTCAAGCGATTACCACCAGGTGCTGACCGTTTTACAGAAGTGAAGACTCAACCAGCTAGCAATGGCTCACCTATACTCACTGATGCTCTTGCATATATGGAATGTCAAGTAAAGAATCGCATTGAATGTAGCGATCATTGGATTATTTATGCAGAGGTTGAAGTAGGACAAGTCTTAAAATCTGGCTTTGCTGCGGTTCATCATCGTAAAGTTGGCAATCACTATTAACAGTCATCAATTAACTTCCCAAATTAGCGAGTCTGAGAATCATGTCAGAAATTCAATCAAAAGATATCCAAGTTTTACCCATAGGTGCCGAAACTACTGTAGTGCGATCGCGCACTTGGAACCGTCTCAAATTTGAAATTGAGTATGCTTTGCAAAGAGGCACTACTGTTAATTCCTATTTGATTCAAGCAGATAGAGTCGCCTTATTCGATCCCCCAGGAGAATCTTTCACTGAAATTTTCTTGAAGGCATTAACAGACCACATCGACCTCAAGCAGATTGATTATGTGATTCTTGGTCATGTCAATTCTAATCGAGGTGTCACCCTCAAAGCCTTGCTTGAGCGATCGCCAAATCTGACTTTTGTTTGCTCTAATTTAGCTGCCAATGCCTTGAAAGATATTTTTCCAGATCAGAAGTTAAAAGTTAAAGTGGCAGAGAACGAGGAAAGCTTGGATTTAGGTAGAGGTCATAATCTAAAATTTGCTTCCACTCCCAATCCATTCTGGACTGACGGACTTTGCACTTACGACCCACTTTCCCATGTTCTCTTTACCGATAAGTTATTTGGTGCCCATATTTATAACGATCAGTTATACGACAAAGATTGGGCAAAAATTGAAGAAGATAGACGATATTACTTTGATTGTCTGATGGCACCCAATGCAGGGCAAGTAGAGACAGCATTAGATAAACTCAAGTCCTTTGAGGCGAAGATTTATGCCCCGGCTCATGGTCCTTTAGTATTTTATTCGCTTATCTCTCTGACTCAATCTTATCGGCAATGGTGCGAGCAGCAAAAAGGACGAAAAATTAAAGTAGTTTTGATTTATGCCTCAGCCTATGGCAATACAGCTACCTTGGCACAAGCTCTAGCATCAGGTATAACCAAAGCAGGAGTAGAGTTAGAGTTAATTAACTGTGAAGTAGCTGAACCCGATCAGCTTCGGCAAGCTATCAAGAAAACCGATGGTTTTATCATCGGTTCTCCCACCCTTGGAGGTCATGCCCCAACACCAATCCAAACAGCTTTGGGTATAGTACTATCAACTGCTGACAAAACTAAACTAGCCGGAGTTTTTGGTTCCTATGGCTGGAGTGGCGAAGCGATCGATCTGCTGTCAGACAAGCTTCGTAATGCTGGTTACAAGTTTGGCTTTGAGCCAATTCGGGTCAAGTTTGCAGCTAATGATAAAATTCTGAAATTCTGCGAAGAAACTGGCACTGACTTCGCTCAAAGGTTGAAAAAAGCCAAGACAACCAGTCTATCAAAGCAATCAGGGGATAATTCCCAAGCTGTCCAAACTGAACAAGCTGTGGCACGCATAAGTTCTCCTCTTTCTGTCGTCACTGCCAAAAAAGGAGAGCTCAGTGGAGCAATGCTCGCAGACTGGATTTCTCAAGCTACTTTTACACCCCCTGGTCTTACTGTTTCTATTGCCAAAGAAAGAGCAATTGAATCTTTGATGCATGTTGGCAATAATTTTGTTGTGAACTTTCTCGAAGAAGGTAAGCATATAGGTCTAATGAGACACTTCCTCAAACCTTTTGATCCAGGAGAAGATCGTTTTTCTGGACTAAATACTGAAACTGCTGATAATGGATGTTCTATCCTTACTGATTCCCTAGCTTATTTAGAATGTACCGTGGAAAAAAGGATCGAATGTGGTGACTACTGGCTAGTCTACGCAGTTGTTAACAATGGTCAACTACTAAATTCTGAAGGAAAAACTGCTGTGCTTCATCGCCATTCAGGTATAGGCTCTTATTATTGAACTTTGGGGGCTTAAGTTTTTACTATCTTGGTTTAAGCTAAATATATTCTTTGAAAATTGAGTCAAAGCTGTATAAACTAATACTAGCCTTGGCTCAATTTCTGCTGAAATTTTCACAAGAAATCAATAACTCTTCAATAAAAATTAAATGTTTTCCTGAGTCGGAAAACCTATCTGCAAGGCTATCTTGCTTCCAAATCAATAATCAATGACAAATAATCAATGACCGATGCAATAAATACAAAACTACCAGAAAGCAATTATTTAGAATTATTACTGTGGACATTAAGAAAAAGAAAACGTTTTCGAGTTACTGGATTATCAATGACTCCTTTATTACAACCAGGGGAAGAAGTTTTAGTCGATCTCAACGCTTATCAAAAATCTTTGCCTCAGGTTGGAGAGGTTGTAATTGCTACACATCCATATTATGCTGATTTAAATATTATCAAGAAAGTAGTATCTGTTGCTAAAGATGGTTCTTGTTTTCTCCAGGGAGAAAATTTAGCAGAAAGTAGCGATAGTCGGTTTTTTGGGATAGTAACTTTAGACAAGATTCTTGGTCGAGTTACTAGTCGTTTTGTTTAAATCTGTTAATATTCCTATGTCTGCAAGATACGATTTCAATAGACCTGTTATGAAAAGAGATTTTCCATTCACTACAAATAAGCAAGGACACTTGTACTTAGGATATATACGAGAACATACAGAATACTTACATCATATTCCCTACCCAAAACTATAATCTACTTTATCAACCGAGTACTTAGTACTACTGCACAAAGTTTGATATCTTAGGTTAGAAAGATTCCTGTGATAATTTTACTGAAATTAAAATGGTAGTTTTTAAACTTGTATTTTAAGCTGGTAAACTTATCGTAAATACTAAAATTCTATTTCCCCCCACGAACTCAATCAAGACAAAAAGCAATAAAAACATGAAATTAATAGAGGAAAAAGTAACAGAAGCATAGAAATAATAAATATAAAAATAACAAGAATGTAAAAATAATAGAGCGAAATTCTTTTCAGTATCAGGATGATACTTATTAAACTCAAAAAAAATGCAAAATCTCTTTTTTGTATTTAGCTAAAACTAACTATTTAGCCCTAATCTTTTGAGTTTAGTTTTCGAGATTGAGAGATAGTTACATTTAATAATTATAACAGGAAGTAATCTATGAATCATACTTTTTCGGCAAATTCTGCCAATAAAAACGATGATGACCTATTTTTGGATGTTCAAATAGAGCAAGAAGAAATTTTTACGGATAACAACTATACAGAAATAAATTTCACCCCCTTAGAAAAAACATCATCATCTATCCCTTCTACACAAAAAAACAATCAGGGTAATTCCTTAAAAGATCCTTTCTCTTGGATCAAAATTACTAAACAAAGACTAAATATTCTAAGTAACCGACAAGGAAGTTACAGTAAAAATCAACAAAATATTCAGCAAGCAAATCAAAGCCAAGTCAAAAAATATCAATTTGTCGATCTTGAAAAAATCAAAACTAAAATGATGGCTGTTGTTATTACAGTAGGGATGTTGCCATTACTCATCTCTTCTGGCGTAGTCTATTATTTTGGCAATCAAGCGATTAAAAAACAAGAAATCTATAATCAGGAACAACAAACTGAATTACTACAGGAACATCTAGACTCACAAAAAAGAACTTTATTATTTTGGTTAATAGGAACAGAGATAGCAGCTTTATTATTTGGTGTAGTGAGCGCACTATGGACTCAGCGTACCCTAAATAGGGTAGCCCGTTCTGCTAGTAAAACAACGAGCTTGGCAATAAAAGCAGAGAATACGCAACAATCTCAAATATTAGCCAAAATCGTTCTTACTATGCGCCAATCGATCAGTAGTGAAGATATTATGACCAGTGTTGTTCTAGAAACACGTCAAATATTTCAATGCGATCGAGTAATAATCTACCAGTTTGGGCAACAAGAAACTGGAAATATTCTCGCTGAATCTGTAGATCCCAGATTTTGCGAGATCTTATTAACATATACCGAAGATCTTGGCTTAGAAAGCAAATACTTATCTGAGTATCAACAAAAACAGTGCAAAGTAATTAATAACATCTATCAAGAACCCCAATTAAGCCCAGAGCATTTGAGTCAATATGAATCTCTTGATATTAAATCCTGTTTGCACGCACCCATAGAAAAACAAGGAGAAATAATCGGTTTACTAATTGCTTATCAGTGTTCTGATTTTCGTTCATGGAAATCAAGGGAAATTGAATTATTTCATCAAATCGCTATTGAGATAGGTTTAGCGTTAGATGATGCTCAATTGATAACTGATTGTCTAAATATTCAAATACAATTGCAAGAATCTAGTCTATGGCAAGATTATTTTAATGATTCTTTGGAACTGATTCATTCATCTAATCGAAAAGAAGACATATTTAAAATAGCAGTTGATGAAACTCGCAGAATTTTAAAATGCGATCGAGCAATTTTTTGTTGTTTAGAATCTCCTAATCAGGCAACTATCGTTGCTGAATCTGTCTCCTCAGAATATTCACAAATGCTAGGAAAAGTTACTGATGAACTTTATTTTGAGACAGGATACCATCAAGAGCCAGTTCATGTTATTCATGATGTTGAACAAGCTAGTATATCTCCCGCTTATCGAAAAAGACTAGAAAATTTGGGGGTTAAATCTCTCATTGTCGCTCCGATTATTCATCAAAATCAACTCTATGGCTTTTTGGCTGCTCATCAATGTTCTATGCAACGCTCCTGGCAAGAATTGGAGAGTAAGTGGTTTACACAATTTGTTAAACAAGTAGGATACTCTTTGGATAACGCTCAACTGATGATTCAGAGGACCAAAAATATATCCCCCTCTCAATCAACCAAAAAATCACTTATTCATAGTCAATTGCCTATCCGTCTTCAAGAAAGCAAGAATAGTCTAGAAAATTTCTCTCAGAAGATTCTTGCAGGAGTAGATGCTGTAACTCCAATCTTTAAACAATTGCAAACTATGGCTAAATCAGTAGAAGGATTGACCAATAATATTAATCAGACCAAACTACAAACTCAGCAGGTGGAAGGTCTTCTGCGCATAGAACATAAAAATATCGATCTAACTGAAGATAGACTAGTTGATATTCAGCAAAACCTCAGAAAAATTGTCGTCAAGCATATTAATTTAGGACAATACTATCAAGAGTTTATTCAAGCAGCCGAACAAATTGACAATCTAGCCCAAGAAATTAATCAACAAATAGATAAAACTAATAGTGAAGCGAGTAGAACAGGAGTTGTCTCTGAAAGCTCTCTTTCTGAACTAAATCAAATAATCAATACGGCAACAAAACAATTAGTTAACAAAACAGAATCAATTAAGCTTTTTCTAGGCGAAATACGCACTGAAACAGAACAAATCACTACTAACTTAGAAAAAAGCGAGGCTAAAGCATTCGTTGGTATTGAAATAGCCCAAGAAACTCGTCAAAACTTAAATCAAATTACAACTCGTAATCAGGAAATTAGTCAGCTAATTGAACGCATTACCTTAGCAGCAACCATAGGAGAGCAAAATTCTCATTTAGCACAGCAATCTTTATTGGAAGTGGCCAACTTAGCTAATCAAGCAGCCAGAAAATCACTAACGGCTGTTAATACTATGAAAAGTCTGACTGAATTTTTAGAAAAATTGTAAAAATTACCCCCAAAAGAACTTCAACTAAATTACACAAAGAAGTGTCGATTTCTTTACAACGTAAAACTTTAACAACATCTTAGTAATAAGGAGGTTATTTTAACTAAAATCAATAATAATCGTTCTTGTAACTTAAGACATGATTGGTCAGCTATTAAGCGGGCGTTATCAAATAATTGACAACCTCGGCTCTGGAGGCTTTTGTAAAACTTATGTAGCAAAAGATATACAAAAATTTAATACAAAGTGTGTAGTTAAAAAACTCAAACCTTTGTGTACTTTGCCAGAAGCTTTTCACATAGCCCTTCAATTATTTGAAAGAGAAGCTCAAACTCAATATCGCTTGGGGTATCACAATCAGATTCCCCAACTTTTGGCTTACTTTCAAGAAGATAGAGAATTTTACCTAGTGCAGGAATTAATTGAAGGTCAAAGCTTGTGTGCGGAAATAGTTCCTGGCAAGAAAGTAAGTGAGTCAGAGGTTATTATTCTTTTGCAAAATATATTAGAGCCTCTCGTTTTTGTTCATCAGCAACAAGTTATTCATAGAGATATTAAGCCCCCCAACTTAATTCGACGAGATGAAGATAACAAGATTGTCTTGATCGATTTTGGTGCAGTTAAAGAATTGGCTGTTACTGAAGTACTTAACCTCCAAGGAGAAACAAAAATTATCACGAGTATTGGTACACCAGGATATATGCCTAGTGAGCAAGCTCAAGGTAAAGCCAGATATAGTAGTGATGTTTATGCTGTTGGCATAATTGGCATCCAAGCTTTAACTGGAAAAATGGCTCAAGAATTACAGGAAGACCCTGAAACAGCAGAAATAATCTGGCGCAATCAGATTAAAGTTAATTCTAAGCTGGCAAACATATTAGAGCGGATGGTGCGCTATGATTTTAGACAAAGATATCGTTCCGCAGCAGAAGCCTTAGAAGCTCTACAACAATTAAATAGTCCCAAGTCTTTATTATTACCATTAAAAATTACTACTCCTAATAAAGTCTCTAGTTTCATCCCGACAGAATCTCCTGTCAGTTGGTTATCTAACTCTTGGCAAAAATTTAAACTACCTTGGCTAGTTCCTATGAGTTTAATCGCAATAATCCTTAGCTGGGGTGGTTGGTATCTACACCGACAATTACCAATCCAAATGACTCTACGAACTGTTCAAGAAAGTAAAAAGCAAGGAAACTATGCTAGGTGTATTAGCTTATCTAAGGCTTTTAATGACAATTCTGTCCTTGCCCATAAACTGCAATCTTTTCTTCAAGATTGTCAGAATCTACAGGCACGGGATTACTTCAATAATGCTCAAAAATTGGCAAAAGAGCAGAAATATGAGCAAGCACTGACACAATTACACCAAATTGCTCCTAATACTTATTACCACATTCAAGCTCAAAAGCTATTTCTGGACTGGAATATAACTAATCATGAATTTTATGATGACTATCAACAAGCTATTACCTACGTTGAGCAGTTAAATTATTCTCAAGCTTTAGATTATTTCTATCTGGCAGCAGATAAAGCTATTATTGTTGGGCAATCCAATTTGTTACTATCAGAAATCAGCAAAAATGAGCAGGGTATTTTTAAGCAAATTGCTCAAGACGTTAATCACTGGAAATTTCTGAAAGATGTTCTGATTCAAGCTAACCCTCATGATTATCAGTTAAATTATCAAAGAGCTAAACTAAAACTCGAAGGAGATCATAATCATCATCATGATCGTGAGTTTGAGTTATTGTTCGCAGCAGCTAAAAAAGCGATCGATAATCAACAAACTGAAAGTATGCTTGCTCAACTCAAAGAAGATCGACAAGTAAGATTTCGCAACTTTACCATTGGTCATCAAGAATGGTTTAATTTAATACAAGCTCTGGAGCAAAAAAACAATAAATTCTTAGATAAATGACATTTTGAAAATGATCTATCTAGCAAAAATATGAGAATTAAGATAACTTATTAAAAGTTACGGTGATAGTTTAACAATCAGAGGATGATCTGCTACTTGCAGTGCTATTTTTGGGGTATTTCTGAATTCTTGGAAAGATTTAGAAGAGTAAAGAGGTTGATAGGTTTCAGCTTTACGAATCTTGGTTTTAAGCATTAACCTAATAGACTGCGATGGAACTATAACATCTTTCTTTTTGGGAACATTGTAGCTAAGAACATCTTGCCAAAGAATTAGATAGAATTTACCATCTTGTTTTTGTAAGAGGGTATGATTAATATTCTCTGTATTTCCTATAATTTTGTAGTCTAAGTACTTTAAAGGTAGAGTTTCGGTGTTCGAGTTTCGAGGATCTTTCAGTATATTTATCAAGTTTTTTAAAGCAACAAATGCTGGTTTTTCAGAGCCATCGTATCTTAGTAAACCGTAGTTAACAGTAGGATTATCTGCTTCAGGGTTAGACTTCAAATTCAGTAGTTGATGAATATAAGTTCTTTTAATCCCTCGATTAAAATATTCTAAAAATAAGCGGGGTAAATATTTAGCAGAAGCTTGCTCAGAAATACCATATTTATTAATAGCATTATGATAACCAGACTCGGTAGCCATAATAGCTTCGGAATCACAAGAAATTTTAGCTGCTGGGATCCACTTCTTATCCATTCTGTGAGTTGGTGATTTCCCGCCACGAGGATAACTATGAATATTAGCAATATCACAATCCAGTCTTCCTAACTGAGAGATTTGCTCTAATTTTGCTACGGATGAACTTAATACTGGTAGATAAGAAGTTTTGGGGTCGGTTTTAATTGCTTGATAAAGTTCTCTTTGAAAATCCCTTACTCCTTGAGGGTAGCTTTGCCCCTGATACTTTAGCCTTGGATGTATATCCCATTCATTAGGTCCTTCTACTGCTTCGATCGATCCTGCCAAGTTTTTTGCTAGTGTTACTGCATTTTCTGGCGTTACTTTCCAGCGTGGATCCATAATCAGGGTAGACTTAATCCCAATAGTGGCTAAGTCATTCAACTTTGCTTGAATATGAGGATGTTTTGGTCTGCCTTCTTCACGAACATGACGAATTCCTAATTCTTGTAGCCTGGGTTTAATCAAATCATCGTATCTGCTATAGGCAGTATCAGTATAATGAAGTTTAATTACAATGCCTAAAGAATCAATAAAAGAATCAGCACTACGGGCTAATTCTCGATTTGTTTGTAGGGATGATGTGGGTGAAAAATTACAGGCTAGGAGAGTAATAAGCAGCGTAGCTAAAAAATACAATCTATAACGAGCGATCGCAACCATATGGCAAGATATTCAATTTTTATTCGTAATAAAGTCCTTCAATGGGAACTTTTTCTTGATAGTTATTTTCTTTAGATTTGCCATACAAAGGTTTACCATCAATACCAATGCGACGAGGTCCTTTTGTTCCTTTTTCGGCTGATATGCGTAGCATGACCAAAGGTTCATCTCCACAACTAGAAAAATAGTGGTAAAAGCCTTCAGGAATTAAAATGCCTTGATTTCTAGTCAGTTCAGTAACTTCACCATCCACCCCATAAAATTTAGCTTTTCCCGCCATAACAATAAAGGTATGATCTTGACCAGGGTGAGTATGAAGAGTATTTTCTCCTCCTTCTGCATAACATTTAATTCTGATACTTAATCCCTTGGTACGAGCTAAAGTATAATCACTTCTTCCTTTACTTAAAAGTTGAGTACGTACTCTAAAAATTTGTGGTTCTATACTCTCATTAGAGTCTGTTTTACCCAACAAACTCAAGATTTTTCTTTTTAAAGTAGAAAATATTCTTTCTAGGCTGTAATCTCGAAGAGAATTAATCATTATTTACTTATTACTTATTACTTATTACTTATTGCTTATTACTTATTGCTTATTCCTAAGCAGCTTGTACACCAACCTTCTCTAATTTTTTCTCAGCGACTTTCCGCGGAGGTTTACGCCAAATTTGATGTAATCTAGTGAGAAATTCTTGCTCTTTTTTATTTAAATCAGGATGCCAGCAGTCTACGATAAAAACTACTCTTCTTTTCTCACCAGAATGAATTACTTCGTGTTCAAAAGAATCGTCTAAAATAAGACATTTTCCCTGTTGCCAACTGCGCCATTCACTACCAGAGCGAATACGCGCATTTTCTGCTTCTTCTATAGTTAAGTGGTAACGATATCTTATATTAGAAGGGCCACAATGACTGCGAACATGAGTGCCTGGATAAATAATTGAAAAATAGACTCCACCTTCTACACCTTCTAGAAGAGGGCATTTTTCAGCTATTTTCCATGTTTGGGGACAACGAGAAATATTTTCTGTCTGGAGCTTAGAAGAACGTCTTAAAGGGAAAGTATTCCAAGTTCCTTCACTAACTAAAGCTTTAGAAGGAGTGCTAATTTCTGGGGGAGCAACAGTGGTAAACTCATCATAGATTTGCTGAAAATTTTGCTCTAAATAATTAGAAATTTCATCTGGTTTACCAAAAGAAATAGCTGTGAGGTTAGGAGCGTAGAAAGCATAGGGTCGCTGCTCAGATTTTTGAAACCTAGAATCTGCATCTAATAGCATTTTAAGCGCAAGAATTGGCTCGGAAAAAATACACAATGGCATCTTTCCGAGATAGGAACGGAGAATAGGATAGAGGTCTTTATCTTTGCTAGCTTCAGATAAATACTGAGCAATGCGAATAAAATTAGCAGGAGCGGCCAACTGAGTTTTGACTCCCTTGATTATTGTCGTTATAGTTAGCTTCGTCATGTTTATTAGTCAGTCCTGTCAAATCAAACAAGTTGTTAGCTTACTCTCAAATATAGAACTTTAATCGTGACAAAAACGCGACAACAAGCTTCTTGCGTAAGTCTCAATGCTGTTCGGATCGGCATAATTTCTTCTCTCTCTACTCCCCTGCTCTCCTGCCTCCCCTGCTCCTCACAAGGGTAGGTTTTTAACAAAGAGGCGAGTGCTTACTATAATCTGAACGAAAAAATCAGCATTTCCCCCTTGTCTTCCTTGTCCTCCTTGTCTCCCTTATCTTGATTTTAGGCTTAAATGTAAAAAGTCTA
>JASJDI010000383.1 GCA_030065155.1 Xenococcaceae cyanobacterium MO_188.B29 | reverse complement strand
TGGAACGCCCAAATAATCAGCCCACTGATTGGGATTATAGCAGCCAAAAGCATGGCCAATGGCCAAGGCCATAATTGCTTCAAAGGCTTCTAATTTTCTGGAGCGGAATTCTTGGCTAAATCTGAAGAAAAAACTGTCGATTATGGTGGAGATATCTGTTTTCATTGGGGTTATGACGGATCGGAAGTCGCATTTTCCGCAGATTATATGCTTTTATCGACTCTAATTCCAACTCTTCGCTTTTTTCGACCTGGTCAGATTCAGATTAGGCTCATTGTTTTTCAATATTTTCCTTAGTGTCATCATCTTTCTCTCACTCAGATTATGCGTCAATTCAGGCGTTAAGTTAATTTATTGCCCTTAATAAATGAGCATTTTCATCTCGCATTTCTGGGTATTCCACCTCTCGATTAGCTTCTGGCTTCTCTCGGAATTATCAGAAGGTTAAGAAAGAGAAAAACGTCGATTGCTTTCCCTAACATGAAATGGACAGAATCATACAAACAAATACTCCGAGAAACAGCTAAAACACTCAAAGGAGCATCGAGAAGACGTTTGATGGCACAAATAGTTCTCGAACTACCAGAGGGGGAAAAAGCCGAGTCGCGACATCAGGTTGTGACCATGATTATCAGCCCAAGAGCAAACTAACACCCTACGGTATTTTTCTCCCAGAGTTGGATGAGTTGTTTGGATATTTTATTTTCTGGAGTTCCCTTAGTTGTTTTTTTGATAAAACTTATTACTCCTATCGATCGATCCTCAATAAAATTAAAGAAGAAGTTGGCGAACCCTCTAATCTGCTAATGAGGAAAAGCCCACTGCAAGTTTGAATAGCTAGTGTGGAGTGAGAGTTTGCCAAGGTCAGCTTTCGTTGTTGCGCTAATTGTTTAAAGCTATGTTAAAAATTTTCATTTTTTTAGGTTTCATTCTCTTTTTTATTCTGTTTTGGCGTTGGGTATTGTCAAACGATGGCGATTATTCCCCACCACCTGGGCGAATATAGTTGCGAGAATGACAATTGACCCAGTTACTTCAGTATAATTCTTGAAATTTAGGGAGGTAATGATTATGAAACCCATGATTTGGCATCCTGAGTCGAAAGATCAAAAAGTTAA
Source organism: Xenococcaceae cyanobacterium MO_188.B29 (assembly GCA_030065155.1). Taxonomy (GTDB): domain Bacteria; phylum Cyanobacteriota; class Cyanobacteriia; order Cyanobacteriales; family Xenococcaceae; genus JASJDJ01. Next base: position 3,903 of record JASJDI010000383.1, on the reverse strand, counting down.
TCAGTATCTCGATCGGACTAATCGAGAACCGTGGTTAGCCATCTTAGCTATAGTGTTAGTATTGGTGTGCGCTTTTACACTCCTAGTTTTAGTAGGTGCTTTTTGAGAGTAGAGAATTTCAATTTAAGATGCAATCAATTTTTTGGAATATGGTAGTCCTAAAAATAGAATAAAGCATTGTAATAGCGAATAAAATACCAGATTGCTCCATCATGATTTTCGACTAATCTTGTGTTGGCAGTTGGGGAATTTACTCTTTAGCAGGTAAACAAGCGATGAAAACATTATCTTCCCTAGCAGCTACTACCTATGCAATTTGGGTAGGATTGATCGCATTATTACCACTGGCAATCTGGGAACAGCATAGTCAGGGATTATCATCTACCAACTATCTTACTTGGTTGAGTTTGCTGTATCTGGGAGTCTTGGGAACTGTAGTGGCATTTAATTGGTACTACGAGGGTATTCAAACTATTGGTGCTGCTAAAGCATCTATTTTTATTAATTTAGTACCTGTTTTTGCGGTTATTTTTGGTGTAATCTTTCTCCACGAATCGATTAATTCTATCTTGCTTGTAGGTGGTAGTTTAGTAATCGCTGGAGTATCTTTAGTCAACTACAAACGTTATACTGTTAATGCTTAATTATCCACTAGGGAATAATACCTGATAATTTCCCGCAAAAAATAGGGTAAGGCATTAACCTCCTGTTTAGTTCTTGTTTCTAGATTAGAAATCATACTTTGGTAGGTGACAGCATGATGCAAGAGACATAAAGGCTTGGCTATTTTCCAAGCATCAAGCAAACTCTCTTGTGGTTCATATTGTGTCCATTGACTTAAATAGTGATCTCGTAAACGCTGTTTAAATTTCTGTTTCCATAAACCCTTTAAACGTCCTAAAAACGATTTTTGATTGCCTTCAAGAAATAACTCGAACAGATCGAAAAAAGGATGAGATATACAACTATCCGTCCAATCAAAAAAAAGATAACTATCTTTATAGGATGCAATATTATTTAAATGCACATCTCCGTGTACCAATGTTTCTGGTATTTTGTAGCTAGCTAGCTGGGAGCATAAGTTTTTGAGTTTTGGAGCTAGAGTATATAATCGATCGATCTCTGCTGTTGATAATTCAGATAAGGAATTCTCGTCGTTCATCAGAGGATCGATCTGAGAATGTAAGACATCTAAACCTCTGTTCAAACATCCTACGGCTAATAAGTGCGCTCTGTGTTCAACTGACTGCATTTGAATTTGAGCAAATAAACGGTAAATATCTTGTTGCACTTTCAGAGATACATTGCTACCAATGGGTTTGCCGAAATCCTCTAATAACATCCAGTGACGTTGACGATCGATACTAATCACAGTCGGAATATGCTGAGGAAATAAACTGGCTAATTCGGTGGTAACTATTGGTTCATCACAAAAAAGAGGTAAAAAAGTAGAAGCTTGCTTAAAGTATATATTTCCTGCGGTAGTTTGAATTTTGAGAACACAAGATATCGACCAGTTTCTCACATATTCTATAGGAGCAATTTGTTTATATCCCAGTTTCTCTAATTGTGACTCAATCCATTCTGAAGCCTCACTAAACCAACCAGGTTGCGCCCAAGGTGGGCGAAGTTCAGGAGTATTACCACTTTCAAGTTCAAGTAAATAGGCTTCAATTGTCGATTTCTGTTCGGGATCAGTGAAAGATAGACTTTCTAGAGTTTGGAGATCAGCCCAAAGGGCTGGCACTGCGTGATCGCACCAAGTTGCCAAGTGTATTACTTCAGTGGGTTTATGCTGTTCTACTACATATATGCCTTGGATTTTACGCTGCTCTTTATCAACTTGATAAGTGGCGTAGTGTATAACATTTACAGAAATACTAAGTTCTTGTTCGATCGCATTTTTAATAGCTTGAAAATCATCAAACCATATTTCTTTATTAATCTCAGCATAAGGTAGACAATAATTATCATTACTCGATCGGATTAATACTTTTGCTTCTGTTGGATGGAGTAACAAAACATAAAAGCATGATTTCCAGGGCTTGAAAAGCTTCATCTTATCTAGGTTATTTATCGATTTACCACTTAGTTATATTTTTTGTTGTCTTTTGCTTTTGCGCGTGCGATCGCCAAATTTAGAAATATTTTCTAAAAATTCTCGACCATTAATCTCAAATAAAATTCGTTCGTTTATTCGTTCTTTTTCTCTAAAACCGAGCCGACGATGAAGTGATAAAGAAGGTTTATTATTGTTGTGAACAGAACTATGAATCAAGTTTGGACAATCATTTTTCAATCTCTGATATAAATCAGACAACATAGAACGAACAATGAAACTGCCTTTAAATTCTGGATGCACTTGGATGGATGGAAATGTAGCGATGCCATTACCTTCCAGTAAGTATTGGACATAAGCAATGATTTTGTGGTTGCGTTCAACGACAACAAACCATGCTCCTTTATTTATTTCCCCTTGTAATCCTTCTCTTCTTCTATCTGGATCGAATTCTATGCCAGCAGCTTTAAGCAAAGGTGTCATATTGAGACGATCTAGTTCAATTATTTGCTCTAAATCGATAAACTCTTTGTCTTTTTTCAAAGCTACTTTTTCCATTACTCGAATCAATGATTTAATTTTCGTTATTTAATCTTTACATCTTTAGCTTATGTAGGTTGGGTTAGGCGTGTAAATCCATTGAAAATCTATCGTTAAGAAATTTGTTCGCCGTAACCCAACAAAATTCAAAATTTAGAGTATCTTAAGATTTAATTGACAAATAGTTTCTTAGATGGCTTTCTGAGTTTCTGGTCTATAATTCAAATGTTTGAACAGAGGAATGATAAAAACGCTTACAGGAATTGAGAGAATTTGCTATTACGCCACCAACAATATCATAAGCAAAGATCGCGATAAATATATATTGCCAAATTGTCCAATCAACATCCTTTGTCCAATAAAAAAATAACAGAATTCCTGTACCTATTAATCCTCCAGTCCAAGCCAATAATTTTTCTGTAACTGTTGCTTCAGTACCTGTAAGAAGATCGGGTTTTCCAGTATATTCCCAGACAATATTGGCTGATTTTTCCATATCTATTGACCTTATTTAACTATAATCTCTATATTTTTAGTTTATTTATCTGGTCAAAACAGAAAATAGCATATAGAAAAATCTTATTCAAAGCAAACCGCATCTGCGAGAGGACTACTCTATCGGATACAAATTCCATGGTTATAAATTATATTTATACATTTTTTTATAGTTATACAATTAATAAATTTTATGATTATATTCCTATATGGTAAGATAATGATTATTGAAACAGAGCGATCGCTTTGCTGAAAAATCTCCCAATCCTAAAGTTGGGGAATTTGCAGTTCAAATGCTCAGGCTAACTGTATCGATCGCCATATTAAAGATGGAGGAAAGATGGAGAAGTGTTAACTGTTGGGGAAACTGCAATCAAAGCGATTGAAACTTTGGGACATGTTGATCTGTTCTCAGTAGTTTTGTTGGTGCGGGTTTCATGTTTGCAGGGGCGTTGTTGCATAAAAACTATGAGTTAGCTGAGATAATCAGAGAGAGTAATTCAACCAACCCTTCTGAACCATGCCAGAAAAAGAGACCAAGACGAGCTATCGAATTCGGAATTGGAGCAAGTACAATGCAGCACTCAAACAGAGAGGAAGTCTAACATTCTGGGTAGATGAGGAGGTATTAGCGGGATGGTTGAATAAAAAAAAGACAGGAAAACGGGGAGCTTCTTTAACCTATAGCGACCTGGCGATTGCAACCATGAGTACCAGGGGTTCACTATTCAATTTAGGAACGTGGATTAAATAACTTGCAATTATGAGTGCAGTTGGGGTTTCGCAGTATAGTTCCACTGGGGCAAAAA
>JASJDI010000069.1 GCA_030065155.1 Xenococcaceae cyanobacterium MO_188.B29 | reverse complement strand
TGCGCCCCCTCAACCTAATTTTTGGGTCGTGCCATAATCTCTGTAACGTTCTTTAGCTCAATGTTTCAAAGTTTTCCAGCAACCTCTAAGTAGTTGTGCAAAACGGACATCTCACGCTGACGAGCAAAGCTCGCCAGTCGTGTCCTCATTAATTGGATAGTTGAGATAGGTGTTAGGTATTAGGTGTTAGGTGTTAGGTGTTAGGGAAAAAGAGAATGATGCGATCGCTAATAATGGTAGTTTAAACAATTTTTCGTTAATATGTGCCAGTTGTTAAGATTTTTGCTTTTCATTATCCTTGACGACCTCGCTAAGATATCCTTCCACATCTCGCTGCATGATGCTTTCTACTCTTTGAGCAAAATCAGAATAGACCTCGGTATGACTCTGAGAATTACGATAAGGACCACTTAACTGGAAGAATTGCCAACCCTCAATCTTCATAGCTTCGGCTGTGTTGCGATAATGACGGTAGCGTTCTCCATAGCGAAAAAACTCTTCCACCGCAGCACTAATGGCAACAGCTTGACTCAGACCAAAAGCAATCCACCCGATTGTTGCTTGGACATTATCAGTGTTGATATTTAGACTGACTAAAGCAGGAACAATTACTCCCCCGATGATTGTAATTAGACGCAAGCAATAATATCGGTTACGATTTTGCTGCGATCGACTTTCTAACCATAAAACTTGAGACAACCAACGGGATTTCATGAACTGTTGCTGTAAATCTGACAATTCAATTTGCTCGATTAGAGAGCAAATCTCTTCCTTGAACTGATCGCGATAGCTTTTGGGCTTTTTTGACTCTGAAATATTCTCTAAGTTTTTTACTTCTAAGGCATTATCTAGCATGGTTTGTTTCCAAGGTAATGTTAGTACAAAAGAGGATTCTAGCTATCAGCTTTCAGGTTTTTTGGCTGATGGCTAAATCCAAATTGATAGATTACTAGCTATCTAAAGCTTTTTTCTTTTTTCCTGTTCTTTTGTTTTCCAGTAATCAAACTTGGTTGTATCTATATGCTCAACGATCCCTCCTTGGTGAATTACTTGTTTGACCATATCTCCAGTACCACCACAACCATCGCCTTCTTTTCCATCCCACAAAACAACCAAGCGTACTCGATCGATTCCGTAAATTAAACTGGAAGATAATGCCCAACGATTGTTCCGCGCAAAGAGATTTTCTCCTTTGGGAACTGCTCCAATTTGTTCTAGTTGTAAGTGGATGTTGACCTGGGGATGATTTTTAATCTGATAGAAACGTTCTACCCAATTGTTCCCCGCGAAGCTAACTGATTGTTCAATAAATTTAGCTGGCGCAAAAGGAAGATAAACCTCAGCCTTCATCTGAAGCTCTAAACAGGCTTCTAAAAACAAGATATCTCCCCCACAAGCAATCCCAGGGGCGATCGCCAGATTACTAGCATCAGCTTTGAGTCGCTTCAGTACTTCCCTGATTTTTTGTTGTGCTTCTGTTTCCATGGCGGGTGGAAAGCGAGGTTGAGGACGGTCTGAATGGTCAATCATATGTCCTGAGAAGAGAAAAACTTGCGGAGATTTCTCGGCATTCTGGGAGACGATCGCTTCGTTGTTGATGGAAGGATTAATCATAGTTGCTTACTTGTTTATCTTGATTTACATTAATGCCGTCACAAAGAGTGCGATCGCTATCTTCTATCGCTCTGTTGTGCCTGAGATAATTCCCTACCCAATTACAACCATGTATTAGCAGATCGTTAGGATTGAGAATACTATGCTTATTCCAGAGAATTACTGTTCTGTCGTTACCTCCTGAAGCCAGTCTTTTACCATCTGGACTAAAATCAATGCTTTGCACAGCAGCACTATGACCCATAAGAGTTGTATCTAAGATAGCCTTCTTGTCATCCCATTGCCATAACTTAATAGTCTTGTCTACACTTGCCGAAGCAATCATGGGAAAATTGGGTCTAAACTTAACTCCCAAAACTGAATCTGTATGTCCTTCTAAAGTTGTTAATAAAGTACCATCGATATTCCAGATTTTGACGGTATTATCTCCGCTCCCAGAGATAATGAATTTACCATTAGGGCTAATATCGAGAGCAAAAACTGTACTTTTATGCCCTTCAAGAGTTTTCATTAACTTGCCATCAATATTCCAGATTTTGAGGGTATTGTCTCCACTACCAGAAATAATTAACTGACCGTCGGGACTAAACAGAACAGTGTTAACTTCTTCCCTGTGACCCGTAAAAGTCTTAAGTAATTTGCCATCTCTTTGCCAAAGCTTGACAGTTTGGTCGGCACTAGCAGAAGCAATTAGTTGACCATCGGGACTGAAATCGACTCCTAAAACGCGATCGCTATGACCTTCAATAGTCTTCAACAGTGTACCGTCCTTTTGCCAAAGTTTGACAGTTCGATCGGCACTAGCAGAAGCAATTAGTTGACCATCGGGACTAAAATCGACTCCTAAAACGCGATCGCTATGACCTTCAATAGTCTTCAACAGTGTACCGTCCTTTTGCCAAAGTTTGACTGTACTATCCTCACTACCAGAAACAACAAGATTACCGTCTGGGCTACAATCTACTGACTTAACTAACTCCTTATGTCCAAACAAAGTTTTTAGTAAACTATTATCTGGCTGCCATAGTCTGACGCTATTGTCTGCACTGCCAGAGATGATAAATTTACCATCGGGGCTAAAATCTACTGTATTCACCCGATCTCTATGCCCTCTAAGAGTCATTAGCAAAGCACCATCTACCTGCCAAAGTTTTAGAGTTCGATCTTGACTTGCCGAGACAATTCTTTGACCGTCAGGACTAAAAGCAACATCTCGTACGGGTGCGCTATGATCCTTAAGAGTTGTTACCAAAGTACCATCACGCTTCCAGATTTTAATTGTTGTATCCTCACTAGTTGAGGCAATTAGCTGGTTATTAGGGCTGAACGCAATACCCCAAACTTGACCTGTATGACCTTTAAGAGTATTCACCAAAGTGCCATCACGCTTCCAGATTTTGATCGTCGCATCCTCACTACCCGCAGCAATTAGCTGATTATCAGGACTAAAAGCTACTGAGTTGAAGGAAGCACCCTTCTGATTGTCACCTCTAAAAATAACCATTAAGTTAGCCTTGCTGCCATTCCAATGCCAAAGCTGAACTGTCTGGTCTTTACTAGCCAATGCCAGGGTAGAACCATCAGCACTAAAAGCCACTCGGTTAAAATCATCATGCCCCTCGAAGGTTCTCAGTAAAGTTCCATCTCTACTCCAAAGCTTGATGGTATTATCTACACTGGCAGAAGCGATAAACTGACTGTTAGGACTAAAAGCTACTGCGTTTACTGAACCCTCATGACCTCTGAGGGTTTTTAGCAAAGTGCCATCCCACTTCCAAATTATGACTGTATTGTCTGCACTACCCGAAGCGATTAGTTGATTATCTGGGCTAAAAGCAACTCCCAAAACAGCACCATAATGTCCTGACAAGCGATTATACTCTTTGATTGTATAAACTACTTTTTGTAATGCTTGTTTGACTCTAATTTGGGGCTCTTTCCCTGCTATTAGCCCTACCTTTTGTAGTTTTCGCTTCGCCTTGATTGCTTCTATAAGGGCATTCAACTTTTTTTCTGAGGCAAAAAGAGCTTCACTCGATAAGCTCATCGCCTTTATTTCGCTAATTTTGGATTTTCTATATTCAAATAAAGCTGCTAATCCTAAAGCAGTGGTAATCATAAATCCTAAGGTGGCTATTCCTGCAAAAAGCTTTTGTTTCCTAGCATATTTCTTCTCTTCTGCTAATCTTGCTTCTGCTTCTTGAGTGCGTTCTTCCTGCAAGCGTAAAATCTCTTCCTGCCTGCTTTTTTCTGCTTGTCGATCTGCTTCAATTGTTTCTTTACTAGTGGCAATAAACTTTTTTTGTAAATCAGTTGCGGTTGGTTGTTTATTTTCTTGTTCGGTTTCTTCTAACCAGTTTTGAGCGAGTACAAATTCACTACCACGCAAAAGCAAGTCGGCATTTTTGTCTTTTTGTGACCATTCTCTGGCTCGCTGTGACCATTTGGTATGACTACGCACGTGTTCTCGATCGATATCAATAGTTCTCACTAATCCTGGAAAATTAGCAAAGAAATCTCCACCATGCTGATTAAAATCAATCCACTGTATTTTAGCTAAGACTGGATGTAAGTCTTGAGGAGGAACTTGTTGATAAACTATGGTTACAAATCGCTTATTTAACTTATGAGCATATTCCACCTCATCAGCACAATAGGGAGAGTTTACTGATGCGGGGGAAATAATAAAGAGAAAGTTATCGCAATTTTCGATACCGCGATAAATTTCCTGCTGAAAATCTTCTCCCGAAGCAATACTCTCTTGATCGAACCAAGTCAGTTTTCCCACTTCCATCAGCGCATCATTGAGTTTGCGGGCAAAATCGGAATCGGCGCGAGAATAAGAAATAAAAACTTCTAAAGAAGATACTTCAGGTTGTTTGAGACTCTCTGTAATAAATTCTTCCTGTAGAGGTAAAGGAGGATAGTCCCGTCTCTTTTTGGCTATTTTTAGCCAAGCTTCAAAATGATGGAGATTATAGCTTCTTAATAATATACTAGGGTTGCGGTTTTGTCTTTGCCATTTAAGTACCTTGACTAACAGCAGTTTATGATTCTCGTAATAATAGGCATCACTCTTTAATGTTTTTAATAATTTATCGATGCCACGGCAATACTGGCGATCATCTTCAGATTTAGTTAAGTCAATGAATTGTAATTCCTGGAGTTTGGGGGGAATCAAATTAAGATCGATCTCTTGAATCAACAAAGGAATGATCCGTTTGTTATTGGCAAAAGCTTGGGTTAGTTCTTCCTGACAGTAGTGCGATCGCAGAGCATCTGAGGAGATAAAATAGACAAAATTATCTGCCCCTTCAATTCCTTTACTAATTTCATTCTTGAAAGCAATTCCTGTTTTAATATCGGTCTGATTTGTCCAGATAGTCAAGCCTTCCCGCATCAGAGTTTTAGCAATTTTTTCTTTAAGTGCATGATCTTTTTCTGATGCTGACAAAAAAACTTGCGTCATTAAGTTATTGGCATTCTTGATACTTTCGCTAATAAATTCACAATGCAAATCTGTAGGTAAACAAGGCTGTTGTTCATCAGCGAATCTATGTTTTAACCATTTTTCTGCTTCTTGTCTCTCTCTGCCAATTAAAAGGTAATTTGTTTGCTTCTGATTTCTAAGCCAATCCAAAGCTTGACCTAACAATTGAGTATGCTTATTAACATAATCTTGATGTCTTGAAAGGGTATTGATTAAACCATTAAAAGAAGCTTCAAAATTATCAATATTTTCTCGACAATAAATCCAATTGATTTTGCCGATCGTTTGGTGCATATTAGGAAAACTAGAATCTAGTCCCTTTGCCTGGTATTCTCTCCAGTCATCTATAGTTTTATGCGGATTTCTTGACTGCCAAGTTTCTTGGTTAATTTGCTCAACATGAAGTATGGGAATAATGCGTTTATTATATTGAATTGCTTGATTAATTTCCTTGAGGCAATATTGAGAATTAACCGAATGAGGAGCTATTACGAAAACAAAGTTATGGGTCTTCTCTATCCCACTATTAATCTGTTCTTGATAGTCTACTGCAAAGGGAATATCGTCTTGGTCGAACCAAACATTTAAGCCTTGTGCAGTCAATCTTTGATTAAGTTTGCTGGCAAAAGCTTTGCTGTCAGCACGTCCATAAGAGATAAAGACATCAAAAAATTCTTTCATAGTCAATTAGCTAACAGCTAAAAGCTCTTAGCTGTTAGCAAAAAAAGGATTTACTGAGAAGCACCAAATTGGGAGACGCTGCCATTGTAGATTGTTCCATCAGGCATGACAGCACCAAATAGCTTAGCTCCCAACAATCTAGTATTAATCATGTTGGCATCAGACAAATCTGCTAATTTGTTTTAAGTGAGTAATTATTGGCAATATTTCTGTTGTTCTTGGTAATTATGCTGCTTTAAATGTATTGTTTTTAATTTGTTGTGATTAAGCAAAGGGTGAAAATAGATTATAGTGACATCCACTTAGATTAATTATTCATAATGAAAACGTCAAGAAAATATAGGACTTTTCCGTATAAATGCTTAAATAAATAAATTTTCTTAAACATTTATTTAGATTGGCAACCTCATTTTTACAGTGATTATTCTGAGGAAAATATTTTAATTTACTCATATTATTTCAAATAGATTAAGTGAGTTTCCTGACTAAAATTAGTCAGGACAATATTTTTATTACTTGAATATCTAAATAAAGTAGTTTTTGTAATTACTCAATGATGTTCTATTCACAAATAAAGCTCTAAGGAAATTTGTTTATTTTAAACATAATTATTCCTATTCTTGTTAATTCTTAGGCAAATCAGACCTATTTAGATAACTCATAGTGATAAATACCGAGTATTGATTTGCTTATATTTTTCAATCTCTGATTTTTAGCATAAATCTGCAAATTTTCACGAATTTTAGTCATTTCGGGATGCATCCATGTTGCAACAAATTAGCCGTTTATTGGTTTCTATCGGTATGGTTCTCCTCTGCCTGGAGAACCAGGTCAACCAGAACGCTATGACTATCAATATGAACGCCAGGGAGTCTCCAATCTGTTTATGTTTTTCGAGCCTTTAGCAGCTTGGGAACAGCGTAGAAATCAAGGAAATCATTCTGTCGACTGGCGGTTTACCACCGCGGATGCTCAGATTAAACTCAAGCGACTTTATCCCTCAATTCAAGATTGACAGAGTAATAGTAGCAAAACTAATCCAACAGCATGGAAAATATACCAGTCAAGGTAAATGTCCTAAGTAGAAAACTTAACTACCTTTCGGGCAAGGCAGAGGGAAGTAGATTAGGTTGTCGAGGAGAAAGATAATTAATGTTTCTATCTATCTTACCCAATTTGTTACAAGCCTCGCCTTTTATTAGAACGGCAAGAATTTGGATATCATTATTAGTATTACAATTAGTCTGAATTTAACAATAATGAATACAACAAATTTTTTTCAAAATAGAAAATATATATTTTTGCTTTTGGGTATAGTTTTTTTAATTATTAGTATTAGTTTGACTTTATTGATCGTTACCACTAATTTACCAAAGAAAACTATTGCTGAGCAAACTTCTCTCTTGCCTCCTGAAGTCTATTACAACGCTTTAAAAGATGCGGAGGAAGCAAAACCAGAAGAAATATATACAAAACTTACTGCTATTGTTAAAGATAACCCTATGATTCAGTGGCAGGGGGATCTCCTTAAAGTAGCAACATTTACCAATCATAAATATGAGGTCGGCTCTACAGAACCCCAGCCAGTAGATCTTTGGGTAACCGTAGTACCGGAATTGAAAAACTTTTGTACTGGATATGATGCTACTGGAGAGAATTTAGTACTGCGATTAGAACAACTTTTAGGATTACCTCCTAGTCATAAAAAATCTAAAAATATTGTTGAATTTTGGGTAGCACCCCAGGATATATTTAGACCAACTCCAGACCCAGAAATTACCGATCGCGAAGCAGAATTAGAATTTCGACAATCCAATAATTTTCTAATAGTTTCAGAAGAATATAAAGACTGGTATAACAACAGATTAAACGAATTTAATAGCCAATTAAAAGACATGAAGCCAGACAAAATACCATTCCCCTGGACAAGACTAGGATATACCTACGATTGGGGAGAATCGGAAAATCATATTGGCTTAAGCGAATTTGTCGTTAGAAAAGGAGCAGATATTGAAATTGATTCAGTATCAACAGTCAATGAATATTGTCAAGCTAACGCTCTTTGAATTGATTCGCCTTTCAGAGGGTCAATTCTAGCTATTAGTTCTGGGCGATCGCCCGATAATACTTAATCGAAAAAATTGCTCAATTTTCACTATTTTAATTGGCAAAAAGCGAAATCAAAATAACTACATTTCAACAGTTTGATTTTGATAGGTTAAGACTACAAACTACCAGCTTCGTTAAGAAGTTTGCGAATCTGTTCAGTATCATCTTGGGTAAGCAATCGATGTTCAACTATGTTTTCTTCGTAGACTTCGCCAGCCACTTCTCCTCGCAAAACTGCGATCGCTCTTTGGGTAGCTTGTTGACCTGTTTGGACACCAGACTGATCGATAATAGACTGGAGGGGATTGGTAGCATCTAACAGACGCTTTGCCTGCTCTTCGGAAAGATCGAGGATACCAAAAACTGCCACCTGATCTCCCATATCCAGCCTTTCTACTGCTTCGATAGCTACTTTGGTGGCTAGATTAGAACCTCCCCACAAAATCTGGATTTCAGGATAGGCTTCTAAAATTTCTATCACTTTATCAGTCTCATGGAGATCGCTAACTCCCACAGATGCCACAGTTTTCCAAGACAAACCAGATTTATCTATGGCAGCCATAATTCCTTGGAGATAAGGATAGTTGCGATCGTAAACAGCACCATCTACCAGAGCAATATTAATCGGCTCAGACTTCTCGGTTTGTCTGGCGATGATGTTTTGCTGCACCCATTTAGTCAAATAGACTCCAGAATCATAGCCCATCTTCTCGCTATCCGTATCAAAACAGGCAACAGCAACATCTTCCGCTACTTCTCGCTCCAAGCAAGAATCAACGGTGATGATCGCTAGCCCTGCTTCGCTGGCTTTTTTTAAAGCAGACAAAGAACCTACAGGATCGCTAGGACGGAGTATAATTGCATCCATTCCTAGTTCAATCATTTTGTCGATGGTAGCTGCTTCTTTGGCAACGCTTTCTTCTGACTCAAAACCCCAAATATCTACTCTACGATTAGCTGCCCGTCGCATTCCCAGTTCATAAGCCTCAAATAAACTGCTCTTTTCTTTGGGCTTGATTAAGCCAATGCGTAGTGCGGGCAGCATTGCTAAGTTCACTTGCTGTTCCCATTTGGGGGTTAGTTTAGTTGCTTGCCAATTTTTGCCTCGCTTAATCTGGAAGACATTAGCCCATCTAGCTCCCCAGAAATCAGTCCCCCGTAACTGAGTACCCAGAAATCTAGTACGTCCCCGTAAGTCCGCAAATCGCAGAGAAGCATTCTCAAGATTAACCTTATAAAAATCTGCATTTTCTAGATCGGAACGATTGAAATTAGCTTTGTTAAGATTGGCTCGATAAAAATTCACTCTATCAAAATAGCTCCAGGGGGCTTTGACATTAACTAAACTTGCTTTAGCAAAGTTAGCCTCGGATGCAGTAACCCCATAGAGATTAGCTCCATCTAAGATCGCGCCTTCTAAATTTGCCCCAGTGAGATTAGCTCTAGATAAATCTGCACCTGTCAGGTTAGCCTCCCGAAGGTTAACACCTTCGAGATTTACTTTTTGTAAATTTGCATTCCTAAGATCGCTACCTTCTAAATTTGCCCCAGTGAGCCGAGCATTACTCAAATTGGCTCCCGTTAATACCGAATAGGACAAATCCATAGGCTGCCAAGAACGGAAAGACCATTGAGCGAGACTCTGAGAACTAAAAGACCAGCGATAACAACCGAGGAGCGCTAAGTTAACTAAGTGAGCCTTGGGAGCAACCAATCCAGGATTACCAGCACATCGCTTGTCTAGCACTTTGAGTGCAGCAATACGGGATTCGTCGTATTTTTTCTCAGTAGAGTGAAATAGAATTTCCCTAGCTTTCTGGACTTGTTGTTGCTGACGGCTGGGAATAGTAACGATGTAGGACACCATAGCAAATAGTAAAGCACTCTCCCCTAAAACAGCAGCTAATTTCACCAAAGAAACCTCTTTGAGCGAATCCACAAAATCCGAAACCTTAGCATCTAAAAGAGAAAAGGGTTTGAGCAAAGGTTTTACAGGAGTAGGAGCTTGTTCCTGACTAGAAGCAAAGGACTGGTTCTTAGTTTGATAGCCTTTGGTGCAAAGATAACGCTTGAACTGTTGACGATAAGCAGTCTCAGATAGTTCAAAAATAGCAGAAGCCTCGCGGATTTTTTGCTGGCGCACTTCTTCCTCTGCCAAAGCAGCGATTATTTCAAAACTCTGGAGTAATTTGTCTAGGTTCTGCTCAGAATTTTCAGAGCATTCAGGTTGGTTAGAAAAATCGGATGGGGAAGTCATAAGCAAACAGAAATCATACTTTGGAATAAGCTATAGTCAGCAAAATTATTGGAGCATCAAAGTAAAGTCAGGGAGATCGATCGCTTTAAACCCTTCAGGAGTGAGTCGACTGACTATAACAAGATCGGAACCCTGATTATCGCCATCGGTAAAGTCAATTGGAATTCCTCCCAGATTAAATCGGGACTTTTGTACCTGCTTAAGAAAATTTTCGCGAGTTAGTTCTCCTGGGATATCTCTCAAAATTTGTAAGAGCATCTTACCTACTACGTAGCCTTCTAAAGAAATCACACCAAAGTTTTCTCCCAAGGCAATTTGCGCTTCCTTCACAATAGGCAAGTCTGAATTCAATAATGGTACTACCTGGGTCATTATTATGCCATCAAGCAAATTATATTCTTCCAAATCCCAACGCAGTTCATCTGCACCAGTAAAAGAGAGAGCGGAAATAAGCCATTTTTCTCGTTTTTCTCGCGAAGTTTTCACAAAATAAGCTAAATTACGATAAGTGGCAGCAGTTATAACTAGCCTGCATTTTACTCCGCTCTCAGATTCCCATTTTTTTAAAGAATTATAACCAGGCTCACTATAAGGGGTATTACGAGTATAGACACCAACAGACCCCAAATTATTGCGATCGCCAGTGCTGGACAGAATCCTCTCGTAGCGTTCTTCTATATCTTTACTAGCTCCAACTTGAGTGAGAGTTTGCTGAAGATTTTTGAGGGCATCGAGTCCGTAACCATCGTTTTGAATATAAGCACAAACTTCGGCAGGAGCAATACCAGCAGCGATCGCCATTTCAACAATCGCAGCTATTTCCTGGGCATAGCCAGCCCGATAATTCACTATAGCTCCTTCTGCATTTTCTCGTAACAGTCTCGCCCCTGTAAAAAAACCCACAGCAGGTATCTTATGCTTTGCCAAGATAGGTAAAGTTACTTGCGCCGTCGGAGTCCCTACGTTGCCAAGGGTAAGAAAAATATCATGATTCTCCAGTAGTTCCTCTGTAGCTTTACGCGCACTAGCTGGTTCGTAATAGTCATTTTTGAAGATGATTTTTAGCGATCGCCCTTGGACTTTTTCCCCAGCTAAAGAGGCTTCAATTCCCAGTCGCATTCCATTTCCCAGAGCTTCATCTTGCCCCTGAAGAACCAAGACTGAACCTATGCGAATAGTCTTCTTGGTGATACCAGGACTGTAAGAGGAAGAGGTTATCTTACTATGACAAGCAGTGAGCATTCCTAGACAGGCTACAGCTAGTAACCGTAACACCACTAGCGAGCGAAGGTTGTATTCTTTCATAGCAGAGTGAGGAAAGCCAAAACTTTATGAACTTGATTAACCGATATTTGTAACTGTTTATTGAAATGAAAACGATAGCTGAGTTGATCATTTTCTTTTTGTATGACCTAAGGTGCTAGTTCCAACTCTAAATTTTATCGAAGGTTTCAACCTCAGTATTTCTACGCCAAAAATTATTCTGTATCTACTGTTGGTTAAGCAAGTTCTTGTTTATTTTTAGTAGTGTATCTCACCTGCCAGGAAAATTTATTGGGGATTATCAACAATCTCGATCGCTAATAGTACCATCAGGCATAGTTGTAGCGCAGACATTGGCTACTTCTAAATCTGTATCTTCTAATTTTGCTCCATTCAAATTAACCTTATTTAAATTAGCATCGATTAAAGATACTTCTTCTAAAAGAGCATTTTGCAGATTGGCACCTTCTAAGTTAGCTTCTTGCAAGCTAGTTTTAAAGTCTACACCACTGTTAGTAATACGAAAAATAGGTACTCTAATCAAACTATCCAGTACTCGTTCACCAATAGTATAATTACCAGGAATACCTTTTAGTGAGACATTTGCATCGCGCAGATCTGCTTGAGTAAGATTAGCTTCAGTTAAATTGGCTCGATCGAAGTTCGTTCCTTTTAAGTTAGTGTTACTTAAGTTTGCTTGAGTAAGATTAGCTGATTGTAATAAAGCTGGCGCACGCAAATTAGCTGCTTGTAAATCTGCTTGCTGTAAGTCGGCTGCTTGTAAGTTAGCACCTTTAAGATCGGCATTTTTTAAGACAGAGTTAGGTAATTTCGCAAGAGTTAGATTAGCACTATTGAGGTCAACTTCTTCTAAATTAGCTTGGCTCAGGTTAGCACCTACAAGATAAGCTTGTTTGAGTTGAGCTTGTTGTAAATTCGCACCTTCTAAGTTAGCACCCTCTAAATTAGCTTCCTGCAAATCTGCGCCAGAGAGATCGGCACCTTGAAGATTACAACGAATACATTCTTTAGTTGTTAAAAGCTTCTGAACTTGTTGATTGACATCTTGGTTAATAGTGCTATTACTGACTAAAATTGCTTCTTCTTCTAAAGAACTTAGGGTAGCGCGATCGCTAAAATTGGTAGATAAGCTAGGGTTATTGTCAAGATAATCACCTAAATTAGCACCAGCTATTAAAACTAAAAAATTAGTGCGATTGTCTGCTTCAGAATTACTATCAGCGAAAAACCCTAGTTCCCAGCGATGAAAAGAGCCATAAATTCGATAATTAGAGACAAATATATTTTCTAGAGCAATTTGAATTTCTTGAGTTGCTCTTTGCTCATCTAATGGTTCAATTTTTTCACCGTACTCTTGATAAATAGTTAGGCTATTTTCTTTCAATTCTAGTTTACATTTATTCTTAGCCTTGTCTGGACTAAGATTAAAATTAAATGTACAGCCAACTATCTCTCCACTGCGTTCTTTGAGAGGAATTGGTATCTCGAAGTTTTTACAACGACTATTATAAGGAAACTTAGAACAAAGATTATATAGTTCTTTGAATCAAAACCAGTTTATCTACCCAATCTTTCTCTTACCCAATCTCTTTCTGGTTCTTGGGGAGAATTATTTGGTGGTAATTGTTTAATTGGTTTAGTAATTGCTGGTTTAGAGACTGGAACAGGAAAGGGAGTAGTGGCGGGAATCGGTTTTGCTGGTTTGGGAGGCGATTTCGGTGCGGAGGAGGAGGTAGTTGAAGTTTTCGGTGATGTTGAATAAGTTCTCCGAGAACGAGTAGTTCTGTATACTGGTCTAGCTGGAGTCCTTTTTAGGTAATAGCTACGTTTGGGTTTAACTGCTTCGGCGGTAATAAAGGCTTCTCTATTGGTGAGAGAGGGACGAGGAGGGAAATTTTCTACAGGCAAATCTTTTACTACTGGTAGCATGAACTTACGCCACAGTTCGGCTGCAAAACCGCTAGTGCCTTCAGTTGGTGTATTATCGTCATTCCCTAACCAAACTCCTGCTGCAACTTGGGGAATATAACCTATGTACCAAAGATCGCGAGATTCATCAGAAGTGCCCGTTTTCCCTGCTGCTGGTCTGCCAATTTGAGCGGGAATAGCTGTACCAGAATTGACGACTCCTTGTAGCATCCAGGTCATAATTGCTGCAGTATCTGCATCGAGTGCTTTTTGAGCTTTAAAGTTAGATTCGTAAATTACCTTGCCTTGGCGATCGAGAACGCGAGTAATACCGTAGCCTGGGTGATAAGTTCCTTGATTGGCTAAAGTTGCATAGGCGTTAGTTAATTCTAAGAGATTAACTTCCCAAGCACCCAAAGCTAAAGAATAGGTAGGTTGAAGTTCAGATTTAATTCCCATTTTCTGAGCAATTTCGATAGTGGGTTTCCAACCTACATCTAGTAGAGTACGCAAAGCAACAATATTAATAGAACTCTTCAAACCACTGTAGAGAGATACATTGCTATAACGGTATCTATCCTTATAGTTAGTTGGTTGATAACCATCAACAAAATATTCGGCATCAAAATAGGTTTTGTAGGGAGAGAAACCAGCAGCGATCGCGGTAGCATAGACAAAAGTTTTAAAGGTAGAACCTGGTTGTCGTTGAGCCTGGGTAACACGATTGTACTGATTTGCCCCAAAATCCCTTCCTCCCACCATCGCCTTAATTTCTCCAGTTTTGGGATCGAGAGCAACTAGGGCAGCTTGTTGGAATTTTTGCCCCTTACTATACTTATCCAAACTGTAGTTAATTGCTTCTTCGGCTGCTTTTTGCCACTGATAATTAAGAGTTGTTTCTACAACAACTCCTCCCGCTTTGAGTTGTTCTTCTGATATATATTTGGGTAATTCTTTCTCAACATAGTTCGTAAAATAACTAGCTTTTCTGACTAACCTTTTGGGTCGATGAGGGTTAGTAATTAGGGGAGAAGCTATAGCTGCATTAGCTTCGGCTTGGCTAATTAATCCATCTTTTGCCATTCTTTGCAATACTAGATTGCGCCGTTTTATCGCTAATTCTTTGTTGTTTAAAGGAGAATAAGTACTGGGTGCTGGAACAATACCTGCCAAAGTAGCTGCTTCTGATAAATTTAATTCCTGGGGAGATTTCCCAAAATAAACCCAAGCAGCATCGGCTACACCATAAGAACCAGAGCCTAAATAAACGATATTTAAATAATTTTCTAAAATTTGTTCTTTATCAAAATTCCGCTCTATAACCGTGGCTATTTTCATCTCTTTGAGCTTGCGCTCAATACTTTGTTCATGATTAAGAAAAACTACTCTAGCTACCTGCTGAGTAATCGTACTACCACCCTCGACTACTCCTCCCGCTCTCAAATTGGCTATAGTAGCTCTAGCAATTCCCTGAAAATCAATACCTTTGTGTTGCCAAAAACGTCTATCTTCACTAGCTACAAAAGCTGAGGGTAGAATAGCAGGAACTTCATCTAGTTTAATTTCTTCATGGGCGATCGGTCCAATTTGTTTGAGAATGGAGCCATCATTGGCTTTGATCGTTAGAGTTTCTGGGCGGGCATAGGTTTCAACGTCTTCTATGTTAGCTGGTATGCTAGCCTCTAGCTTCTGCCAGAGCCAACTAAACGCTATTACCCCACCACTAATTCCCATTACCATTCCCATGGTCAACCACAGAAATGTAGGACGTTTAGCTAGAGTAGTTTTTCTCAAAAACCTATTGCTAGGTAGAGATAAGGGTGTAGATTGCGGTTGGGAATTATCTGGTAATTCTGATTGACTATTGGGGGTCGGATTCACGCTTTCAATCCTCGATTCGGATGTAATGGTTATTTATCTAAAAACTATGGTAGTGCTGGGAGTAAAGTATAAAGTTAGGAATTATACTGTCTTAGCTATTAGCTACTTTCGATCGAGAGATAAAAAAATAATAATAAATATACTTTTTATACTCTAATTAAGCAATACCTAAATTACTAATTTATAGTAACTTAGTAAAGTTTTTGTTAGTTTATATTATGGTTATTCTTTAATAAAAAGATTAAGCTTATTTTAGCCTAGTTTTCAATTTTTCTATTTTGCGTAAATTTTCCCACCAACTATTGAGAGGGTAATGGACAACTGGAGCCCAAATACTACTAATAATGGCTGAAGCCAATATGCGATGTTGATAATGTTGTCTTATATTCTCTAGAGAATTAGCAAATAATATGCTAAATTGTAAAGCCATGATTGTCTCTGTTACTATTACCATCACAAAAACGATTAGGGCAACAGTAATAAAATCTTCTTGAGCATATCTTTGTTTGCGTAAACTAGCCGTTAATATTCCCACCAAAACCAAACTAAGAACATGGGAAGGTTGAGGATTAGTTAGTGCATCATAAATCAAACCTAAAGAAGTGCCAGCGATCGCTCCTTGCCAAACATTGCGTTTAATACTCCAAACCACTACCCAAATTAGTAACCAATTGGGATTTGTCCCGATTAATTCCATGCCTGGTAAGCGCAGAAACAATAACATAGAACAAAGTCCTACTGAACCGAAGACGATCGCTATATTTAAAATACGCAACCATCTTAAAGGCATTTGGCGGAAATTAATCTCTAGCATGGAAAATAATTTCAACAAAGATGACGATAATCGAAAAATCCTCTCGATTTTATCTCATGGTTCAATTTTACTTGGTTCGACGGTAATGTCTAAGTGCATGAGGATTAGCAAATCTATGGAGAAAAAAGGGGAAAATGAGATTATCTAGCTAAAAGCTAATAGCTAACGACTAATAGCTTTATTTAACTTCTACCTTGGGAGTAAAAGGCTTAATTACTACCCATTCCAATAGAGCCAGAGGCACATTTAGCTCAATTTCTGCCTCTGGTGCTGGTCCTTTATCAACATTAACTGATTTAACTTTACCAATCGGTAAACCAGCAGGATACAAATAACTCAGAGAAGAAGTGGTAATCGTATCCCCAACACGAACATCAGCTACCTGCGTAAAAAAACGCATAACCACAGCTTGGGAATTTTGTCCTTGAATAAAGCCAGGATGGCGAGTGCGCGTAACTACTGCTCCCACCCGACTATTAGGATCGCTGATCAAGAGAACTCTACTGGTATGGGGAGTCACTTGAATAATTCGACCAATTACACCACCAATCCCACTAACAATAAACCCTTTTTCTACTCCATCATTCCTTCCTTTACCCAAAGTTATTTGATTCCACCAAATACCTGCACTACGCCCAATAATCGGTGCAGTGATAGATAATTCTTGTTGAGCAGCATAGCCTAAAAGCTCTTGAAATTGCTTATTTTGCTGTTCTAGCTCATTCAAACGCTGTTCTAACTGGAGAATTCTTGCATTAGTTAATTTATTTTCTAACTGTAGTTGTCGCTGAGATTGAAATGGGCTAACCAGAAAATAGTAAGTCTCAGCGATCGCGGTTGCTTGAGTTTGTTTAAGCAACCAGGCTACAAACAGAGCTAATATTGTTAATGTTGTTTGCCAACCATATTTATCCCACCAGCGATGCATTGTTATTTTTTAGTTGTTGGTTGTTAGTAGCCATCTTGTTTTTTATTGGCTTAAATCATTTGAGAGCGATCGCTAAATACTCGATCGAGTCCTTTATCTTCCAGTACTCTACCCGTACCCAAAACAACGCACTTTAGTGGTTCATCGGCAATATGGGTGACGATCCCAGTCTCCTGACTGATTAGATCGTCTAAACCTCTCAATAATGCCCCACCCCCTGCCAATGTGATACCTCGATCAATAATATCTGCTGCTAAGTCTGGAGGGGTTTGTTCTAAAGTTCTTCTCACTGCTTCGATAATCACTGAAACTGGTTCTGCCATTGCTTCACGAATTTCTGCTACCTTAACGACAATCGTGCGAGGCAATCCAGAGAGTAAGTGTAAACCCCTAACCTCTACAGTAGAATCATCACTTTCGAGATTATGAGCCGAACCAAGTTGAATCTTTAAAGTTTCTGCTGTATTTTCACCGATACTGAGATTGTATACTTTCTTAACATAGTGAGTAATTGATTCAGTCAGTTCATCTCCTGCTACTCGTACTGACTCACTGACTACTTTGCCCTGAGAGCTAACTACTGCTACTTCTGTAGTTCCTCCACCAATATCTACAATCATATTTCCCGTAGGTTCTGCTACAGGTAGCCCCGCACCAATAGCTGCTGCAATAGGCTCTTCAATTAAGTCTACTTCTCTTGCTCCTGCTTGAGAAGCTGCTTCCATAACTGCTCTTCTTTCTACTTTAGTAACACCACTAGGAATACCAATTACCATACGGGGATGAATCAGAGGATTACCTTCGTATACCCGTCGAATGAACTCTTTGAGCATCATTTCTGTAGCGTCAAAATCAGCAATAACACCATCTCGTAAAGGACGGACAGCGTGAACATTTTCTGGAGTTCTACCGAGCATTAATTTTGCTTCTTTACCTACCGCTCTTGGCTCTTCCGTTTTGCGATCGATGGCAACAACAGAAGGTTCCTCCAAAACAATACCCTTCCCTGATACATATACCAGAGTATTAGCGGTTCCCAAATCTATGCCCATATCTCTCGATACGGAAAAACGACTAAAAAAGCCCACTTTTGTTCACTGCTCCCAAGAAAAATATTTGCTATTTAGCATGAGCCGAATCTAATGTACCTTTACTATAGTAATGATGTCGATGCTTATTTTCGCTCAACTTAGATGAAGTCTCTATTTTAATTAATTACTGTAGATATAGCAAAAAGTCCCGTTAACCCACAAAAAGTGGTTAACGGCGAGAGTCTCAGCTACTTGATATTAGCTCTTGTATCTTGAACAGCAGCCCAAAATAAAGCTCCAGTCAAAGGAATACTGAAGGCTAAAATAATCCCGGTAATCATGCTGCCTAATTCTGGTTGTCCAGAAGACAACTCAAATACTGAACCAACTCCAGCGATCGCAGTAATACAGCAAAGAGCCAACAAAACACCACTTTTCGCGGTTATGGGTGTCACTTTAAATTATTCTCCTATTTAAATTAAGTTTACTTTATCTATTTAACTGGTCTAACTGCATTTACGGCAAAACCTTGCTTTTTCAATTCTTCTGTGAGAGCAAGATCATTTTCTACCCGATCGACAAACATAACCCCACTAAGGTGATCCATTTCGTGTTGAATAACCCGAGATAATAAGCCATTGGCTTTTATTTTCCGGGGTCTACCATTTTCATCTTTAAAAGATACCTCGATCGCGTCAGGACGAGTTACCTCTAGATAAACACCAGGAATGCTGAGACAACCTTCTTCAGAATTACACAACTCATTACCGTATTTAACAATTTTGGGGTTAATTAGCACTAGAGGAGATGTGTCAGGATTATTTGGTTCACAATCAATCACAATTAACTGTTTATTAATTGCTACTTGAGGTGCTGCCAAACCAATGCCATCAGCACTATACATAGTTTGTAGCATCTCTTTGACTAGTTGACGGATACTATCATCTACTTTGGCAATTCTTTTGGCTGGTTGTCTTAAAACGCGATCGCCTAAGTAATGAATTTCTAAAGGTGGTTTGTCTAACTTTTTCTTTTCTACTGCAACAACAGAAGTCATAAAAATTTAGTAAAAACTGTTAACTTTTTTTCTTTTCTTCATGATACAACACGGACATCTGATAGGGCGGAGTTATAGTCTACACCAGTGTTTTATTTAATCTTAATTCTTGGCAGGGGAATACTGGTGGTGCTGTTTTAGATCGGCAGGGTAGTAGCCGTATTAACCAAGCCAAACAGAGAATCGCAGAGATAGTTGCTGCCAAAGACGAGCAATTATATGAAGATATTGCCAAAAATAGTCGCAAACATGAGTCTGAAGCTGATTAAGTATTCTCGTCGAGGGGTTCTGACTTCTGACTTCGTTGATAAATATTTTTTATCTTTACTCCAAGTTTCCTAGTTTTGATAAAATTTTGGAAAAAGTAACAACTTATCATCAAGGATATTCGTCTTAAGTTAATAAAGCCAGACTTGGTTTAATCCAGATAATTTTACAAGCCCTTTTGATAATCATGAGAAGTAACCATCGAACCACTTTATTACTGTTTCTGCTGGCGAGCATTATTAGTACTAGTTTCCACTATACAGACAATGCTACTTTTATTAATAACTATCCTGAACCAGATTGGATAACAGTATCTGGTATATATATTACCTGGATTGTCATGACTATAATTGGCATAGTGGGTTATTGGTTATATACTCAAGAAAAACTTGGGCTTAGTTATCTTTGTCTTTGCATATATTCGGTTACAGGGTTGTCCAGTCCTGCTCACTATTTTTATGGTGCAATGTCTAACTTCTCAACTAAGATGCACACCTTAATTTGGTTAGATTTATTGACAGGAGCATTTGTTCTGGGATTTGTTATCTGGTCAGGATTGTTGTTGAGAGAATGGCAACCAAAAGATTAAACCTCTTACATCCCGCAAAAAAACTTCTTGGCAAAATTTAGATAATCCATATCGATGCTCTAGCTTTTGACTTATCTTATTCTGAGCTTATGCACCCTAAATATTGACAATTCAGCACAATAATATTTTTATTACAAATTAATTATATCTTCTTGCTATGGTACCTGTAATAGGCAAAAAGTTACAAGATGGTAAATACATTCTGAACCAAGAACTAGGTGAAGGAGGTTTTGGGCGTACTTACCAAGCTACTAATCAAATTCTCAATCAAGTAGTTGTTATTAAAACTTTTAAGTCATCATCGGCAAATGAGAGTGAGGTAGCTTTCGTAAGAAAACAATTTTTAAACGAATCCCAACGGTTAGTACAATGCTATCATCCTAATATCGTTCGATTTTACGAATTTTTTATCGAGGATGACTTTCCCTATATTGTTATGGATTACATTAAAGGGAAAACTCTAGATCGGATAGTTTTACCTGACAAGCCATTATCAGAAGCGACTGCTATTACCTACATTAAACAGATAGGGGAAGCTTTGAAGGTGGTCCATAGCAAAGGTTTGCTCCATAGGGATATCAAACCACAAAACTTAATTCTTCGTCAGAACAAACAGCAGGTAATACTTATTGATTTTGGTATAGCCAGAGAGTTCAACCAAGAAAGATTGCAAACTCATACCAATATTGTATCTGATGGCTATGCTCCTATAGAACAGTATCTCCCCAAAGCTAAGCGCACTCCTGCTATAGATATCTATGGTTTAGCAGCGACACTATATACATTAGTAACAGCGCAAATACCTATAGCAGCGACTTTACGGGGTCGTCTTACTTTAGATACTCCCAGGGATATTCAACCAGAGTTGAGCGAGCGAATATCCCAAGCAATCATGCAGGGTATGGCATTGGAACAAGATGAACGTCCTAGCAATGTAGAAGAATGGCTAGCTCTATTGCCTCACACTAAAGAGCAGATTTTACCTGAGTCAGTAAAAACCCTATCGTTAGTTAAGACACAAAAGCAGTCTCCTGATGTCCCTACAGTTTCCCAGGATAAAAAACCCAGTTACCGCAACCTAATCTTGCAAGGATTAATATCATTTGCAGCAATTGTATGGGGTTTAGATTATGTTTGGCTGCGATTTCAAGCTCCTTCTCAAAATCAGCAAATACCCTTAAATAGTGTGGAGAAATTTACTCCCGCTGAATCTCCTGTTCTTCCTACTCAAGAATCTGAACTGATAACACCAGAAGCAACTCAAGAATCTACTCCTGCTATCCCAACTATTATTCCTACTACTTCATCTTCTGCTCAAGAAGTTACTCCCAAAGCAGCTAAACAATCTACTTCATCTCCTGCTCAAGAAATAACTCCCAAAGCAACTAAACGATCTACTCCTTCTAAAACAACACCTATTATTCCGACTACTTCTTCTCCTCCTAAAACAGTAACCCCAAAACCAATTACCAAGACTAATCCCACTATAGTACCTAGCATTCCAGTATCTTCTCCCTCAAGAGTAAGACCCCAATCAACTAAAAGACCTAACTCTAATAGAGTACCTAGTATCTTTGTTTCTCCTGGTCAAAAAGTGTTACCGAAAACTAATAATTCCTCTGAGAGAGTACCGAGTATCTTTGTTTCTCCTAATGACCGAAGATAAATAGAGACAAGATCATTAACTTGATTTCACTCCGTAATCACGACTAAACTATTAATCGTAAGCGCGATCGATACTTTGAAAATTCAAAAGCTGAGTTCTTAAAAACTTGTCCAGTCTTACTTATTGTTATCAAAAATTAATACACTTCCTTATTTGTTATGAAATCTTTAGTTGGTAGAGGTAAATATCTTTTTCAAGAAGAAATAGGAGAGGGTATTTCTGGCATAACTTACAAAGCTATCAACCAAACTAATAATGAAATAGTTGTGATTAAGACAATTCATTCAGAATTACTTCAAGAGGCTGAAATTTCTAAGATCAGAAAAAAGTTTTTAAATGAAGCTCAAAGACTATTGGAATGTTCTCATCCCAATATTATTCCTTATCGTGAATTCTTTAGCGAAGATGGAGTTCCTTATCTTGTCCTGGACTACATTGACGGAAAAACTCTCGACAAGATTGTGTTACCTGATAACCCCTTACCAGAAGCCATCGCCATTAAATACATTCGGCAGGTAGGTGCAGCTTTAAAATTCGTCCATAGCAAAGGCATACTTCATCGGGATGTCAAACCACAAAATTTGATTTTGCGTCAAGATACTCAGCAAGTAATACTCATTGACTTTGGCATAGCCCGAGAATGCTCTAGGGGATTAGTGCACACTCAGACCAATGTAGTATCAGATGGTTATGCAGCTATAGAACAATATCTTCCCAGAGCTAGCCGAACTGCTGTCACAGATGTTTATGGTTTAGCAGCAACTCTCTACACATTAGTCACAGCACAAGTACCTATAGCAGCTACTTTGCGAGATAGATTTGCCTTGCCTTCTCCCAAGAATATGCAACCCAAATTAAGTAATCAAGTATCTGAAGTGATTATGTTGGGTATGACCTTAGAACCAGAAGAAAGACTCCAAACTGTCGATGAATGGCTGGCTATGTTGCCTCAAGGCAATCGGAATTCTGCTTTATTCACAGCTTTTCGCTCAAAATCGAGAAAACAGGAAGTTTCTAACTCTGCTTCCTCTTCCGCGCTCCCTGAAAGTAAATCTGTCAATTTAGACCAAAACAAATCTGTCAAGGTGAGCGAAAATACTCCTGTTAAGCAATCTAATAATAATTCATTATATAAATGGCTGACTATAGGACTACTGATATTCTTGGGTTTAGATTATGCTTGGTTGAAATTCCGCGATCGAGTTCAAGATCAACCAACACAGCCTAACATTATTCAACAGCGTTAACTCGATCGAGAAGCTATTACATTTTATATTCAGTTTTCTTGGCACAAAAAAGACCGATTGGTCTTAAAATATAACAAGAAAAGATTGGGTCTATCTATGTTGACTTTATATTATGCTCGTCCTTCTCTCTATTCTCGTCCTGTATGGCTAGCATTGCTAGAGAAAAAACTAACCTTTGAACTAGTTCATCTCAAAATGGATGGAGATCAATTTAGCTCAGAATTCAGTCAAATTAGCCCTTTTAATCGTATTCCTGTTTTAGTTGATGATAATTTGCCAATTATTGAGTCTGTCGCTATTCTTGACCATCTAGAAACAAAATATCCTAATCCTTCTCTTTTACCTAAGGATGCTGAGACTTTGGTAAAAGTGCGGATGGTACAAATGGTGGGACTCAATGAACTTTTTTCAGCAGCAGGAGGATTAATTATTTATCAAAAAAATCCCTCAGAATTAGAATATGCCCGACAGCGAGTCTTAAGAGGTCTTACTCTTTTAGAAGATTTACTCGGAGATAATCCTTATTTTGCGGGAGAACAATTAACTCTAGCAGAGATAGTAACAGGTACTCTTATACCCGAACTACCGAGATGCGATATTCCTCTAACTAACTATCCTAGACTAAGTAACTGGTGTGAAAGACTCTTAGCACGGGAATCTTGGCAAAAAATAAGGCTTAGTGATGAAGAATTCACTAACTTTAAACGACGTTTGGGAGTAATGCGAAAAATTTGGCACAAACGTCGCCGTCAGAAAACGCTTACTTTTGCCCAAAAAAATCAAAAGGCGTGAAATCTTTCTCTTACCTATTACCCATAGGTGACAGTTTAAGGGGTCGTGTTGCAATACTGTTCGGTTAAGAAAAGTTGCTGGGTTGGGAAAGCAGGGGGAGCGGAGGAACTTACAAGGGTAGACTTTTTACATTTAAGCTTGAAATCAAGACAAGGGAGACAAGGATGACAAGGAGACAAGGGAGCAAAAGCTGATTATTTCGTTCAAGTGCTAGTAGACACTCACCGTTTTGTTAAAAACCTACCCTTGTGAGGAGCGGAGGAAGCAGGGGAGCAGGGGGAGAATAAATTATGCTTATCCGAACAGTATTGGGTCTTGTTGTTTGTCAAACTATAAGACCCCCGTTAAAAAACTGAGGACACAGATTCCGAGGTTTCCTTGGAATCGTGAGATGTCCGTTTGATTTTAACGGATTCTTGTAACGACGAGTACAAACGAGACTTGCGCTAGCCGAGGAAACCTCGGCGCGCTTCCTCGTTTAATCTCTCGTTAAAAATTAATTCTTATCGATTAGCCAAGCTAAAAGCGGTGCATCGCGGTCTTGTTGGTTCCCGTACCGCGAGCGAATGCGCCAAGAAGCGTGCATGCTAACGGCTAAAAGCTACAAATGGTTGGATCGAACTATTTGGCTTTGAGAGCTTTACTCCTTTACAATGTTGACTAAGCTATTATTTACTGAAAGTCAGATTATTATCCACAGAATCGACTAGAATCTTGTCTCCTTCAACAAATTGATTTTCCAAAATCTTAGTGGCAATCGGATTTTCTAAAGCTTTTTGAATAGCTCGTTTGAGAGGACGCGCACCATAGGCTGGATCGTAGCCAGTATTAACTATGTAGTCTTGAGCAGAATCAGAGAGTTCAATAGTAATTTTTTGTTCTGCTAGTAAATTTTGAATACGCTTGATTTGCAGACTAACAATTTGTCTTAATTCTTCTCGTTTCAAAGCATGGAAAACAATTAAATCATCAACACGATTCAAAAATTCTGGGCGAAAATGTTTTCTTAAAGCTTGAGTAACTTGTTTATAGATAGTTTCATAATCCTCATCTTCCCCTGCCACGTTGAGTATGTGTTCGCTACCAATATTGCTTGTCATAACAATAATCGCGTTGCGAAAATCTACCAATCTACCCTGAGAATCGGTAATCCTACCATCGTCAAGTACCTGCAGCAAGATATTAAACACGTCTTTGTGTGCCTTTTCTACTTCATCTAATAAAACTACAGAATAAGGACGACGGCGTACTGCTTCTGAAAGTTGTCCCCCCTCTTCATAGCCTACATATCCAGGAGGCGCACCGACTAAACGAGAAACAGCGTGTTTTTCCATATATTCCGACATATCAATTCTGACCATAGCCTCTTCACTATCGAACAGAAATTGAGCCAATGCTCTAGCTAATTCTGTTTTACCTACGCCTGTCGGGCCCATAAACAGAAATGAACCAATCGGTCTGCCTGGATCTTTCATTCCCGCTCTAGCACGACGAATAGCAGCAGCTACCGTAGCTACAGCTTCGTCTTGTCCAATTACTCTTTGATGGAGATGTCCTTCTAGTTGCAATAGTTTTTGTCTTTCTGATTCTAAAAGACGATTAACAGGAATACCTGTCCAATTTGCTACTATTTCGGCAATATCTGATTCTGTGACTTCTTCTCTGAGTAAAGCTGCACCCTGAGATTGGATATCTAGGAGTTTAGTTTCTTTAACTTCTAAATCTCTTTGAAGAATTTCTAACTTGCCATATTTTAATTGAGCAGCTTTATTGAGATCGTAGGCTCTTTCTGCTTGTTCTACCTGTAAACGTAGTTGTTCTTCTTCTTCTTTAAGAGCGTTAATTTCATCTAGTAATTGTTTTTCTGATTGCCACTGAGAGGAAAGTTGCTTTTGTTTACCTTCTAGTTCTTCTATTTCGTCTTTAATTTTTCCTAGTCTTTCTCTAGAAGCTGGGTCTATAACTAACATACCAGGACGCTGACTCTGGTTTTCTGCTTCGAGGGAGAGCTTTTCCATCTGCAACTGCATAACTCGTCGATCGATGTCTTCTAGTTCTGTTGGTTTAGAAGTAATCTCCATTTTCAGTTTAGCTGCTGCTTCGTCTACGAGATCGATCGCTTTGTCGGGTAGAAACCTATCGCTAATATAACGGTCAGAAAGAGTTGCTGCTGCAACTAAGGAAGAATCGGTAATTTTTACCCCGTGATGGACTTCATAGCGTTCTTTGAGTCCTCGCAGAATAGAGATAGTATCTTCTACTGAAGGTTGTTTGACATAAACCTGCTGGAAGCGTCTTTCTAGAGCGGGGTCTTTTTCAATATGTTTACGATATTCATCGAGGGTAGTTGCCCCGATACAGCGTAATTCTCCTCTAGCTAGCATCGGTTTGAGTAAATTACCCGCATCCATCGAACCTTCCCTAGAACCAGCACCGACTACGGTATGGACTTCATCAATAAACATGACGATTTGTCCTTCAGACTGGGTAACTTCTTTAAGAACTGAGCGTAAACGGTCTTCAAATTCCCCTCGATATTTAGCACCAGCAATTAAGCTACCCATATCTAAGGAGATTAGCTGACGGTTTTTGAGGGATTCGGGAACATCTCCATTGACAATACGCTGTGCCAATCCTTCGGCGATCGCAGTTTTTCCTACGCCTGGTTCACCAATAAGTACGGGATTATTCTTAGAACGACGGGAAAGTACTTGAATAACTCTACGAATCTCTTCATCACGCCCGATTACTGGATCTAGCTTTCCCGCTCTTGCTTGTTCAGTTAGATCGCGCCCGTATTTTTCTAAAGCTTGGTACTGCTCTTCTTGATTTTGCCGAGTAACTTTTTGTGTACCCCGAATATCTTTAATCGCCTTTTCTAAATCTTGGGGGTCTAAATTAAAATTACGGATAGTGCGTCTACCAATGCGATTATCCTCGGCAAAACCAATTAGTAAATGTTCCACCGAAATATATTTATCTTCCCAACTCACTCGACAAGATTCTGCGTTGTCGAGCATTTTATCTAACCCTTCACCTAGAAATAGCTGAGTTCCTCCTGTTTTTGGCTGACGGTTAGTAAAGCTTTCTAACAGTTGTTTAAGGCGAGGAATATCGATCTTGGCTTGTTGAAAAATATTATTAGCCAATCCTTCTTGCTCTAGCAATGCCAATATTACGTGTTCTACCTCTAAATTTTTATTTTGAAAATGTTTAGCAACTTCTTGAGATTTAACGATGCTATTCCAGGCTTGTTCTGTAAATTTGCTTGAATCGGTAGGCTGCATTCTTGGCTAAATAAAGGTTTTCTTTATATCTATAATTTTAGTCGATAGTATAGCAAGGGCTAAGATGTAGCGATCGACAACACAACATTTATAATCGAAAGCGATCGCTTATATTTAAATTGTCAGAAAAAATTATGGCAGCCAAACAAACCACAACTATTGTAGTAGAGTCTCAACCAAGTCCAGAACGTCTAAATGATTTAGGGGTATTTAATTGGTCAATCTGGACTAAAGAGATCTCAGAATTTCCCTGGACTTATGACGAGTCTGAAACTTGCTATTTTCTTGAAGGCGATGTAGTTGTAACTCCTGATGGTGGCGAACCTGTAAAAATGGGTAAAGGCGATTTGGTTACTTTTCCCCCAGGAATGTCTTGCGTTTGGAAAATTACAACTAACGTCAAGAAGCATTACTGTTTTGGTTAATCACTTCTTTAGGGAATTGAGTAACGATTGAGTAGATTCTCAATTCCCTAAAAGAAATAATTCAACACTTCAAGCAATTTTAGTTACCAATCAATAGTAGTTAAATCTATCACTGTTAACTGATAACTGTTAACTGATAACTGTTAAACAGCTTCGAGATTCTTTTCTCCTGTACGAATACGAACGATTTGATCTACTGGATGAACAAAGATTTTTCCATCACCAATTTCTCCAGTTCTAGCAGCAGAAATAATTTTATCTACTACCATATCGACTTGGTTATCTTCGATCACTATTTCAATTTTAAGTTTTTGTAAAAACTCTACAGTATATTCTGAACCGCGATAACGTTCAGTTTGACCTTTTTGACGGCCAAATCCTCTAACTTCAGAAACAGTCATACCAACTACTCCTGCATTAACCAGAGCAAT
>JASJDI010000382.1 GCA_030065155.1 Xenococcaceae cyanobacterium MO_188.B29 | reverse complement strand
GTCTACTTGGTGGTTAGCTATTTATAAAAGTATTAAGGCAGAGAAATCCTTAAGTTAGTCTAAAAATTCGCCATGCTCTAGATTATCATTTAATGAATCTTCTTATATATTCTTCTGAGAATTTTCTCGATTATACTAATAGCTTTTGTTGCTAAATAGATATTTCTTCAATCTCAGTAATTGACTTGATTGTCTTGCTTTTGCTTTCTTCACTACTCGGAAATAATTGATAATAAGGGCAATTTGTCTGACAATTGGCTCGGTGAGGAAAAGCAATTCCGTAATTTTGATAGTTATCTAGCCATGAGTCTAGTTGAGTTAGTAAATCTGCTAAATCTTGTTTGGTTTGCTGATGCTGTTGACTACTGTAAGTAAAGGTTAGACTTTTGGGTTGATGAGGCAGTTTGACAAACCAGTAGGTGAAAGAAATTTGTTCGGGTAAGTAGGAGGACGTTTCCGCTAAAACATAAAGATAAAGACGAGTTTGCCAATTATTAGCTAATTTCTGTTTATTTTGTGGTTGGAGATAGGTTTTCCAGTCTAAAATTTGGGCTGTTTCTCGATCTACTACTAGTAGATCGTAAATAACAGTCAATAAGTAATTGTTAAAACTAAGAGTGCGGGAATGCTCTGCTTCTCTTTGATTAGGGTTAGTTGACAATAAAATTTCTGGTGCAGCTTTGGTTAAAGCAGCTAAAGAATGATTTAATTCTGGTTCTTCTGCTAAGAGAGATTTGAGGGGTAATCCTAATTCTCTTTGTTGCATTAATAAGTGAAAACGAGTTCCCCAAATTTGCTTTTCTTTTTGTTCGAGACTCAGAGGGGAATGTAATTGTTCAATATATATCTGTTGAAATCTGGGAGGACAGGTAGCTAATAGGTTTAGATGTCCTTGAGACAAACGAATTAAAGACGATCGATCTTTAACACTCATTAGATTAGGCAATAATCTTGGGCTTTGTATTATATAGTAGCTGCAAAAATCTGTTGATAATACTGCTAGTCAATGGCGATCGGCGAAGCTGGCACGCACAGCGCGATCGCTTGGCTCAAAATAATTTTTTGCTTACTGACCCTCAAACTGTCTGTTAACTAAACTTTTAGTTGAGCTTCTCCGCTACATCAATAACAATTATATAGTATCTCAGTTCTTATCGTGTATTTAGGACTATTCCGCACAAAACATCTCTCATGGCGAATTTTGTGTTGAAAGATGGCAGCCCTTACCAATTTTGAATTATCTTTTCAATCTATTCTTGAACAAAATATTTGAATTTTTCCTCTTTGAGTTTCTAGCTATTTACTATATACTTACTCAAAAGCTGATTTATTAAGTAACTCTTAAGAAGCCTGAAATCACTGATATGATTCTTTTCTACTTCCTAAATAGTTCAATAGCTCTGATTTAACTCCAATCTTACTGTTATAAAGATTATAGAAAGCTCACTAAGGACTTAAACCTCCTGCCCTCTGCCTTCAAGGGCAAAGCCCGTTAAAAACTTGAAAAATTGTCTCTCCATACCTGAAACAAAAGTAAACCAAATCATTTAAAGCAAATTTAATCAAACAAAATACGAGAAGGAATCAAAAAATGAATTTCGCTAAAGTTTCCGAAAAACAGATGCATTTACTGCGTTGGTTTTTGGCAATTGGCTGGTTAGTTTTAATTACTTCTCTCTTTTATGACCCTATTTCCGCTTATTTGACCGAACCACATCAGTTATTTGGGCCAAAAAGTGCAGATACTTGTTTTGAGTTTCAGGGTCAGTGCTATCCCCTGGTTCCCTATCCTCTAGGTGCAAAGATTTTCTGGGGTATGGTTGTGCCTTTATCCATTATTACGTTACTAGTTTTTGGTCACGAAGTTTGGCGACGCATTTGTCCATTATCCTTCTTTTCGCAAATTCCCAGAGCAATGGGATGGCAACAAAAGCGTACAATACAGGAAAAT
Organism: Xenococcaceae cyanobacterium MO_188.B29; assembly: GCA_030065155.1. Taxonomy (GTDB): domain Bacteria; phylum Cyanobacteriota; class Cyanobacteriia; order Cyanobacteriales; family Xenococcaceae; genus JASJDJ01. The sequence continues at coordinate 3,093 of JASJDI010000382.1, read as the reverse complement.
TCCTGGTTATATCGCAATCATCTCTATCTGCAGTCGTTTTTGCTCTTTCTCGGTTTAAATATTCGTCTTTTGCTAGTTAACTCAGATCGTTTTTTACTAGGAGTATTTCTCTTATTGACGATTTTCTCAGCTATAATTGTGGGTTTTCTTTACGATGGCAAAACTTGGTGTCATTACTTTTGTCCTATGGCACCAGTGCAGACGATTTATAGTGAACCCAGTGGTTTATTAAGTTCAGAAGCTCATACTACTCCATCAAGGTCAATTACTCAGTCTATGTGCCGAACTACAAATGAAAGTGGTTCAGAGAAAAGTACCTGTGTTGGTTGTAAATCTGCTTGTATGGACATTGATGCAGAAAACTCTTATTGGAGCAAAATAGAGCGACCAGACCAGAAATTGCTTCGTTACGCTTATTTAGGGTTGGCTATTGGATTTTATCTCTATTTTGGACTTTATTCAGGTAATTGGAACTTTCTTGCTGCTGGTGTCTGGAACGAAACTAACCATTTAAGTACTCTTTTTGCTCCTGGATTTTATATCAATGGTCAAGCACTTCCCATACCCAAAATACTCGCTGTTCCTCTTACTTTAAGTTTATCTTCTGGAATAACCTATATTTTAGGTCTACGTATCGAGAAAGCTTACAAACGCCATAATCAGAAACTTAAACGACCCCTTTCTTTGAAGCAAATAAACCATCGTTTATTTACTTTATTTAGCTTTGCTGCCTTTAATAGTTTATTTTTTTTGGGAGTGTATCCAACGTTAGGCTGGTTACCTTGGATAGGACAGCAGTTGTTGAGTTGGGGAGCTTTGCTAGCTAGCATTCTCTGGTTAGTTAAAGTATGGCAGCGTAGTAAGAAAAGGTATCTTAAAGAGCGGGATGGTAATCTATTACGCCGTCAGTTACAAAAATTAGAAATCAATTTGTCTAGACATTTGGATGGTCGTTCCCTGAATGAATTAAAAACAGATGAACTATATGCTTTAGCTAAACTATTGCCTGATTTTAGCAATTCACATCGTCTGCAACTTTATTCAGATACAATCAAAGAAGCGTTAGAACAACGCAGGGTCACTATTTCAAGAAGTCTCGAAGCATTCCAAAGTTTACGCCAAGAACTAGAAATCAGTAAGGCAGAACATTGGAAATTAATAGAGCGTATTTGTCAGGACAATACTAAATTATTTGCTGTTAACTTAGGACAGATATCTGATACAGAAGTAACTGTAATAAGCCCCTTAAATCCTAATGCTGCCCAAGCAGACATGACTGTTAAGCGTCCCTTTAGTCAAGTTAAAACAGAGAGGATAGCCGATTTAAACTCTCCTAACTCTCCTACTATTAAACCGACTAAGTCTGAAATAGAACCTACAGTAAGGCGTTCTGATTCAACAAGAAATCAAACGAAAGAAAATCAAAAACGCTAAGACATATATTTTTTTAAAATTCTCAATTCTGACTTAAAAATCTTAATTAAGACCAGATCGAAACCATGCTTACACTTGAAGTCTTTGACTACGAAATTGGCAAATTACAAGAACACATATTTCAAGCAGTAGCCCACAAAGAAAACGAGTGGATTATTGGACGTGCGAGTACTTGCGATTTAGTTTTACCTAGCCCTGAAATCAGTCGTGTTCATGGTCGAATTAGTTATTACCAAGGAGAATACTGTTTTACTGATTTAGGTAGTACGGATGGTTCTCGCCTGAATAATCAAACTGTTAAGGTTAATCAGAAATATGTACTCAAGCACGACGATTTGATTCGGATTGGCAATTTTGTTATCTCAGTTAAAGCTATAGCAAAAGCTGAGAACCTAAAATTAGACAGCTTAAATTTCCGTCTCAAACAACAACCAACTTGGACAGAGGGGGAATTAATAGTTCGTTGCGTTAGAGTGATTGAAGAAACTTCAGATGTCAAAACTTTTTCTTTTGTTGCTGATTCTCCTATCCAACCTGCCTTTCAACCAGGACAGTTTGTCACTCTAGAATTAGAAATTGAAAATCAAAAAGTACTTAGGTCTTACTCTATTTCTTCTCCTCCATCTCGACCCCAAACTCTAGATATCACAGTCAAACGAGTCTCTTCCCCTACAACCAATCCAGAGTTACCCCCAGGTTTAGTTTCCAATTGGTTGCACGACAACATCATTGTTGGGAGTAAAGTGAAACTGTGTGGTGGTCCCATGGGTAAATTTACGTGCGCCAATAAAAGCTCTCAGAAACTATTGATGATTTCTGCTGGTAGTGGTGTTACTCCCATGTTGTCTATGGCAAGATGGCTATATGATATTGGCAGCGATCGCGATGTGGTATTTTGTTACAGTGTTCGCACTCCTGATGATATTATTATGTACCAGGAACTAAAATTAATAGCAACAAGATATCCTCATTTCCGTTTGGTAATTACTGTAACTCGTCCAGAATCAGGTAAGCCTTGGTGGGGTTTTACTGGTAGACTCTCAGATTTAATGCTCAAGCAAATTGCACCCGATTTATCCCAACGAGAAGTTTATGTCTGTGGTCCAGAGAAGTTTATGTCAGAAGCTAAAAACTTGTTGACAAGTCTAGGTTTGCCCTTAGAAAATTACTACCAAGAAAGCTTCGGAGTTAATAAGAAAAACCGAAAAGATAAACCCCAGGAAATCGCGACCTCTTTGACGGAATTACTGGCAGTGCAAACGATTGCTAATAATTCTGCTTCACCGATGATTAGTTTTGCTCGATCGCAGAAAGAGGTAATCTGTAATGGAGAAGAGTCAATTTTAGAAGTGGCACAACAGCATAATATCGACATCCGTAGCGGTTGTATGCAAGGAGTCTGTGGTGCTTGCAAAAAGCTTAAACTAGATGGTGAAGTTAAATACGAAAATGAGCCTGATGCTCTAAGTCCCGACGAAATTGCCCAGAACTACATCTTGCCTTGTGTTGCTTTCCCCGTCGATAAAGTAGTTATAGAAGCCTAGGTTAAGTCACTCTCCTAAATACGTTTCGCTAAATTTGGGAGATTAAAACTAGGAGATGTTTTCAGCAACTAGGCTAACACTAAATCAGATCACTAAAAGTATACTTTTAGTGATC
>JASJDI010000381.1 GCA_030065155.1 Xenococcaceae cyanobacterium MO_188.B29 | reverse complement strand
CTGATGATTTTACCAGTTATCTCGCTCTCTGGGAAGTCTTTCCTTACTCTCTCGCTCTAACTGGCTGCCTGGTCTCCCTGTCCTCATTTTTTCCGCCAATTCTCCTGGACTTATTGAGAAGGTTCTGTATCCCGCTTAATCGTGGTTTCAGCTAATGTGCAAGGGCGTGACTTGGGTAGTGTAGTGGAGGATATTCAAGGGACTATTCGCCAGAAGGTACAGTTACCCAAGGGTTACTTTATCCAATACGGCGGACAGTTTGAATCGGAGCAACGGGCTACTAATAACCTGCTGGTATTTAGTATCCTAGCAGCGATTGTCATCGCTATCTTAATGTTTTTCTCGGTAAAATCCCTTCCCGCTACCATCGCGATTATGCTCAATCTACCCTTGGCTTTAGTGGGTGGTATTGTCTCTATTATCTTAACTGGTGGGGTGATTTCCATTGCTTCTTTAATTGGGTTTATTACTCTGTTTGGAGTTGCCGTTCGCAATGGCTTATTACTGGTAGACAACTACAACAACAAGTTTGCCCAAGGAATGCACCTTAAAGATGCGATCGTCAAAGGTTCTTTAGATCGAGTCAACGCGATCTTGATGACCGCCCTCACCTCAGCCTTGGGGATGCTACCTTTGGCGATCGCTAGTGGAGCGGGAAACGAGATTCTCCAACCCTTGGCAATTGTGGTATTGGGTGGTTTGTTTACCTCCACAGCCTTGACCCTATTAGTAATTCCTGCCCTCTACGCTAAGTTTGGTAAGTGGCTGATTCCCAAACAAACATCAACCGACCTGGAGAAAAACTTTCATCTCAACGATCCGCCGAAAGTATCAGTGGAGTCGCAATTATAGTCTCTTTGAAAATTAGATTGAGGCAATTTCCAGCCTCAATTTATAACTTAACTTACTGGCAAAATGTATGTTCTACCGAACACAAAAGCTGCCAGTAAAATTGAGAATTATTTGACGAAATTCACAAAATGTGGAATTTGAAACCCTAGATCCGATAATAATGCTTCCTTCTTTAACTAATTCTTCTGCCATCGATAATCTTCCCATGACTCTTTCTCCAATTGAGATAGGGGATAGCGGTTAGACTGACAAGTATAGATACCTCGATATCCAGATATCTTAACTAGATCATGAAAACGATCCACCTACTGAATTAATCCCCTTGACAAATCCACATGACTGAAAAGACAGACTGGGATTAATCTGTTGGTCAGGGCTTGATTCTAATAACTGAAATTCCCTTTAGTAGCATGATGTACAATAACTAGGCTGCATACTACTAACTGCCGTTCTTTGGTGCTGATACCTAAACAAACTTGAGTTGTAAGATAGAATATTCCTTTTTTTCTAGCAGCTTTCGCTGGGTTTTTAGCGAATAAATAGAGCGAGGAAAAATCCGTGCATACACTTAAAATTATCGTGGCTGGTTCAAGAGATTTCACCAACTATCCTTTCCTGAAGCAAAAACTTGATTTCTACTGCCAAAGGTACTCCCCAAGTCAAATTGAAATTGTTAGCGGAGCAGCAAGAGGAGCGGATAGACTAGGTGAGAAATATGCTCAAGATCGGAATTTGTCCCTAAAGAAATTTCCTGCGGACTGGAATAAGTATGGTAGAGGGGCTGGTTATCGAAGAAACGAACAGATGGCTGAGTATGCAACCCATGCCGTAGTATTTTGGGACGGAAAAAGTAAAGGGTCGCAACATATGATTCAGATTGCCCAGGAGCAAAACTTAAACCTCCGAGTAGTACATTTTTGAATCCTTGGGGTAGCAGTTAATTTGCTACCCCTTTTTTTTCCTTGACGGCTTGCGCCTATTTTTTGGTGAAGTTCTCAAGGAAAAATTATGACATCAGCTTACACTCAGAGCGAGTATTGCTTTTTCGACCCAGAAGAAAGCAAGATTATCGATTATCTCAGAGAAGACAACTTAACTACTTTAATCGAGAGACAAACCTTAGAGCAGGTTCGCGAAAGTTATCCAGAAGCTATCAAGTTAAAAATAGAAAAAGCTTGGACTCTCTACGAAGAAGCTGCTATTACTAAACCCGAAGAAATTACCGAAGAGGAATTCGACTGGTTGCTCAATGTCTTACCACCTAAGAATTGGTGGCATGGTAATAACTGCGAATCGTTCATAATGATTGAACACGATCGAGGTTCTGTTACTCGAATCTGTGTTCGCGACGGACAAAAGTACTACAAGTTCAGCGAGCGCAATTCTCTAACTCCTTATCAAATTCTAGATAAGATTCGCAACTGTTGAATAATCTGGTATCTCACTGATTAGGGAGGTTAAAGAAAACTCTTCATCATCTCGCTCCCAAGCAACGCGAGAGCTATCTATCTTCCCGTTGGGGTAGCAAATTGACTGCTACCTCCCTCATTAGGTAGGAGGTAGAAGTTAGGAGGTAGTAGGTAGCGGTGCGACCGTTGATGAGGTTTCCTCATCTAAGGAAAGCGCACCGAGGCAACAGAGTCTATATTTCCCACTACCCACTACCTACTACCCACTACCCACTACCTGTTCTGTTACCACCTCTTTTTTAGTTCAGAAACGGCATTCGCCCATCTTTTTGTGAAAACTTCTCAGGAAACATCATGCAAAAGATCATCAAACAAAAACCGCAACTGACCAAAAAGAATGGGCATTTCCCCTGGCGTTTGGTTCTGAAGGTACTACTCATGAGTGGAGCTATTTTCGGCGCATACTTGTATGGCTCGTTTAATCCGATTCAAGAAATCCTTCCTATCGAAATCAATCAAACCAACGAGTCTATAAGTATTGAACTGAAGCTCAAATAGATAACTAATTTTCTGTGACCAAAGCGCTCGATCTACAAGAAAGATCGAGCGCGCTTTAACCATTATCCAGCATTTAGCTCCTCGCTCAATTTTTTCTACTCGGTCTTGAAAGTTTCGTTTCTCCTGTCCCTGAAGTTGATTGACGAAAACAGATGTATTGCTTCGCAAGTACGACTGCCTTAAGATATCATTCGGTTATCTGACAACTCGTCAAGCTATCCTAACCCTTGCCGACTCTTAAGTATTAATACTCAAGAAATGAGGGCGAAATATGCACAAGTAACTTGAAGCTCAAACAGTCATGCAATGCCTAATTATACCAAGTCTTTCCCATACATCCTCTTAATGCTAGGAATTATGATACCTAACCAGAGATTGTTAGCACAGTATGACAATATTGAACAAAATATTGAACAAATATTAGCTGACAACCTACAAGCTAATGATTATTGGTGTTCAGGAACGGTCACAGCACAACAATTAGACGATGATTCGCTGAAATATATTGTTATATGTGAAACAGAAGATAGAATAGAAGCCTATACCATCAAGATTAATCCAGATGGAACTTCTGAAATTAAGCCAGGATTTCCACCATAATTAACAACTAGATCGAGCATAATCATTTCCTTATCTACCTGACTGCTTATTCTTTATACTAGATTCTGCGGTTTTGACTAAATTATCTGTGAAGACATCACTAATACCTGCTAGAAACGAGATAGCCATATACATATAAATAATCTTGTCAGCAGGCTCTGATTTTAATGAAATAATATTTGAAAAAGCACCAGACTCGATGATACAGATCAAGAATAGACCAAAAGACATGCCGACTAAAGGTCTAAAAAATCCGACGTAAAATAAATCTCTGCCCTGACTTTCAGCATTTATCATTAATTCTTTAGTTCGGACTATGACACTAACTACACCTCCCACACCCCCAGAAATCAAGACCCAGAGAAAAATAAATTTTTCTGGATAATTATTGGCAAACAAACCAGGTGTTTTTTGAGCGTTGCTGTCCGCTCCATTCAGAGAAGATACAAGAGATGAATATTCTTGAGTTTGCAAACTTGCAATTTTTCCAGAAATTTCTTGGTGTTTTTCAGACAGCTTTTTGTTATTTTTTAGAGTTTTTATTAAAAAAGAATTATATTCCTTCGTTAAATCATTTATCTTGTTTTTTAACTTTTCACTCTTGTTATATAAAGCCATGTTATGAGTAGCGACAGTAGCTTTACCTCTAGTAGCACCTGTATTAGCTTTCTCCTTTTTTAAAGGACTTATCGTCTTGTTTGAATTAGCTGTCTGATTGTTTGAAGAATTTGTATCCTCAAGTTTAGGGTTGGAGTCTGAAGATTTTGATATTAAATTAGAACATAGGTCTTTTATTTCCCGTTCACTACTCTGAACTTCTTCAGTGCTCTGAACTTCTGGGTCACTACTATTACCTTTGAGCTCGGAACACAGTTTCTTAATATCGTCTTGTTGCGTAGAAGCTAAACTATTAAGTGCGGTAATATTTGCCAATAAAGTAATAATATCCGAATTAGCTTGCTTTAATTGTTGACTCAAGTATTCAAATTTTGTTCGAGATAGGTTTTGCTTATTCTCATTTATGTTACGAAAGAGGCGATGCCAACCAAATGTTCCTAAAGGAATTACGAAAATAATTAAAAAGAGAAAACACATGACCCCTGAGACCAATCGATGAAAAGGATCTGTGCTTGTTTTCCAGAAGACAAATGCCATCAAGGGATTGGAAGGGGCGCGGATTTTTCTTTCAGCAATTCTCCTGATTTCTCTAATAAATTCTATCTTTTGCTGTTGCTCTTGCTGAGCTAAATTGGAAATACTAGATATGGCAATACTAATCATTTCTACTTGGCCACTTATTTCCTTTTCTTCAGACATATTTAAATCTGTCAATAAATCAAGAAATCTAGCTAATTCTGCTTGAGTTTCATTGTCTATTTTTTTTTGCCTGACTATATTCTTTATGTTGTCAATGGTTTTTTGCAATGAAGTATTTTCTTCTGAGGAAAGAACAGATTTATCTCCATTACTATTCGTGTTTGGTTTTTCTAAATTTTCTGAATTCGAGTTGGCAGAAGTAGTTTTAGTCATGAATTTTTTCTACTCCTTCTTTCTGGAAGTTCTCTCGAATCACCTTCACCAGTTGACCAATCTTGTCGGCAACCACTTCTCCTAATTTTTCCCCACCTTTTTCCA
>JASJDI010000380.1 GCA_030065155.1 Xenococcaceae cyanobacterium MO_188.B29 | reverse complement strand
ATTCTCACCAGCCAGAGAATAAATTCTCTGTCTTATACCTTAAGTCCGTTTAAACGGACTTGATATTTTAGCCAAGAAATTAATTTCTTGGTGCATTGGAACTAGCATGAAATAGCCCTGCTTCATTAGATATTGCTGTAGCTATATGTTGTGCTATATATTTCTTAGCTTGCGTTAATTCTTTTCGTAATACTATATGATGCTCTAATGGATATTTTTCTTTTTCTTCTTCTTCTTCTACCAGAAAACTTACTAACTGAGGAATTCTTTCTAGGGTTTCTAAACTAACTTGAGCATAATCTTGTAAAACCTTGTTAACACTAGCTTGAGAATACTGATTTTTGAGTAAATAGCTGGCTAATTGCGGAAATAATTCAAAATCTTTCATCAAGACTACTAGTATAAAATTATGTTCAACAGCTAAGCTGTTGTGCATTTAAACTGGGTATTAGTAATTTTCTTCTGCCCTCTGCCTTTCTCGCGCGTTCCTTGGCGGACGAAACGTCCGCAGGGGGAGAAGGGGAGCTTTTTAAAAGTTTTAACCCTATGTTCAAAGACGATTTTTCTAGTTCTAAAGCTCCCCTTCCCGCACTCGCCTGCCTCCTGCCTTTTTCAACAACCAAATTTAAAAGCGTGACAGCTTATGAGGCTTTTTGAACAAAAAAAATTGATAAATAATATTTATATTTCTTCTATAATCGTAAAATTTTAACTAAAGAAAGTCTGCTAAATAAAAGGATTATTTTACTTTTGAATAGTTACAGGCTGTGCTTCACTAGAACACCAATTTATTAATCCCAAAAGTTCTGGAAAAAAGGGACAAGGAGGACACGATCGACTAGGATTTATGAATATTGAATCAATGTTCTAGCACGATTCATTCTGCGCCAAGTTAAAGTGAATTGTTATTACTATTTAGTCGATCGAGACGGTAAGCTTGCTCTATAGCTGCTTTTTCTTTAGCTCTTTGGGAAAATGGTTGCAATTGTTCAATTTCCATCCCGCTTAAAATACTTAAATTTTCTAGATCGATGCCTTTACTCAACATTTCTACACACCATGTCTGTTGTGTTTGCTGTAAGGTTGGTGATTGAGCTTGAGGTGTTAGTAACCCTTCAGTTATAGTTTGCCACAGAGCTTCTAATTCTTCTTGAGATATAGGCTGTTGTCGCTCATTAATAAATAAAGCTGATTGTCGATCTTTGCGGATTTTTAGCCATTTAGTTACTGGATCGCTTTCAGAAAATCCATAACGTTTGCCTAGAATCCATTGATTAAGAGGAACTTGTCTAATTGCACCCTGATTAATCTGCAAAATACGTTGTCCAGATTCTCTAATACAGTGCGATCGCTCTAAAGCGATCACTTCTTGAGCCGATAAACCTGCTGCAAATAATACATATACTAAAGCATATTCTTGTCGCCCCTGTTTCTTTGCTTGTCGGAAAATGGAATGGACTAAATTAGCGGGCAAATCTTGTATTGGCTCTCGATCGACTTGAGATAATCGAGTTTTGGGGATAATATTGGTCTGGGTAGAAGTAACAATAGCACCGTGTAAAAATAATTCTACTAAGCTTGCTAAAAAATCCTCTCTTTCTAACCAAAGTTCATCTCCTTCAATAGTGGATTCAATGGTGAAATAGCCCAGTAGAAGTCCATTCAGTAAACTGGTTAAGGTTTCTGGAGGAAAACGACTTTCTAATCCTTCTTTGGCGATCGCTTTAGCTAAATGTTTGGCTACATATTTATTTGCTTCTGTTAATCCTTGTCCCAATGCCAAACGATTTTCTGGGGGATATTGTCCTGCTTCCCCTACTACAGAGCGAACTAATTCAGGCACTTTCTCTAAAGCGTCTAAACTAACTTGGGCGTAATCTTCTAAAACTTGAGCCAAACTAGCTTTGGAAGTTGCTTGCTCTAATAAAGATTTCCCCAATTGAGCCAATACCGCCGAATCTTCCATCACCGCCAGTAATAAGCCATGTTTGCTACCAAAATGACGGAATAACGTCACTTCATTTACTTGAGCGCGATCGGCAACGGCTTTAGTAGTAGTGTCCGTAACTCCTCTTTCAGCAAATAAATCTAGTGCAGCTTCAATTAGACGGGTTTTGGTTGATTTCTTTCCAGCAGGCATAGACTAAAAATGTAAGTGTCGCTTGCAATATTTGTGAATACTTGTTACACTGCCAAATGTAAGTGCTACTTACATATCTCTTCTCAATTATAACTAACCTTTCACCAAGTTGATGGGTGTGGTGCAATGAGATTCAAATAAACCCAGAAATTTAATCTTCGTATTTTTAAGGATAGAAATTAATGACACAAACGATAGTTGCCCCTGAGGGTAAGCAAAAGCTTACTCTCTCCTGGATAAGTGTGGCTTTTTTCGCTGCATTTCACATTTTAGCTTTATTAGCACCTTGGTTTTTTAATTGGAAAGCTTTAGGTGTAATGATTTTTCTTCATTGGCTAACTGGTAGCATTGGCATTTGTCTAGGATATCATCGGCTTCTAACTCACCGCAGTTTACAAGTACCTCAATGGTTAGAATATGTTTTAGCGACTATAGGTTCTTTAGCTATGGAAGGAGGGCCTATTTTTTGGGTAGCGGGACATCGTTTGCATCATGCTCATACAGAAGATATCGAAAAAGACCCTTATTCTGCTAAAAAAGGATTTTGGTGGAGTCATATACTGTGGTTACTTTATCCACAAAAGCAATTTTTTGAATACGAATCTTACCGTAAATACGCTCCAGATCTAGACAGACATGCGTATTATCGTTGGTTAGATAAGAAATCTAGTTTTCTATTTTTGCAAGTTATCTTGAGTCTATTTTTATATGCTTTAGGTGGTTGGTCTTTTGTTATCTATGGTACATTCCTCAGAGCCGTATTACTCTGGCATAGTACTTGGTTAATTAATTCCGCTAGTCATATTAGAGGATATCGAACTTTTCCTGCTGATGATAACGCCCGTAATCTTTGGTGGGCTGCTATTTTAGCTTATGGAGAAGGTTGGCACAATAATCATCATGCTCATCCTCGTGTTGCTAAAGCTGGATACAAGTGGTGGGAGATTGATATGACTTGGTGGGCAATTCAAGTATTGCAAGTATTAGGTTTGGCGAAAAAAGTTGTCTTGTAATTTGATTTAAGATTAAAAAAAAAGCGGTAAGTTTTTTTCTAATTGGAAAGCTTATCGCTTTTTATATAGCAATTCTCAGTTTATTGAGGTATGGTCTAACATCCTGATTTTTGCTAATTGTGAGACAGTTGCGGTGCGGGGGTTCCCCCCGTTGAGCAAACTGTCGAACCCGTAGGGCTAATAGCTAATTGTATACCTCACCAATTTGAGAAACACTATAGCAATACTTAGCCTGAGTTCGGGATAAGCTGAAACACTAATTATTTCATTGTCACATAAACGCTTAAAATACTCGTTGTCCATTGTCCCTTGTCCATTGTCCATTCAACAAAACAAATTAGCTTTCTTAACCCGAACTGACGTTACTTAGCTTAATTTTCTGCCAAAAGGAAACAAGGCTAAAGGAATTAGCTTAAAATGCTGCAAAGCAAAGGGAATTCCAATAATTGTTATAGCCAACAATAAACCTGAGACTAAATGAGCTAGAGCAATTTCCCAACCGACAAAGATAACCCAAAGGATATTAAAAACTGTATTAAGAAAAGTACCAGCAGATGGGGTAACTACAATCTCTCGACCAAAAGGAGTCATAGTTGCTATCCCTAGCTTAATTGCTTGTTGACCAAAAGGAATACCAATAATGGTTAAACATATCAGTAAACCTCCCAGGATATATCCGATACCTGCAATAAATCCACCGAAGATTAACCAAATAATATTCCCTAATAAACTCATAATCTTTTATTAACTCCCTACTCCCTACTCCCTACTTCCTACTCCCTACTTGACTAAACCTTAGTTGCCCGATTAACACTAGACCTTTCCATATCACGGACTTTTTTACCACGCCAGAAAAGACGCATAGGAGTGCCAGTAAAACCCAACTGTTTTCTAAACTGTCGATCGATATAGCGACGATAGTTATCATTAAAACGTTTAGGATCGTTCACAAACAGGGCAATGCTAGGGGGTTGGGAACTAACTTGAGTACCGTAATAGATTCTTCCCTGTTTTCCTTGACGAGTAGTAGGGGGAGAATGCCAGTTAATTGCTTCTTGTAGCACTTCATTCACGACAGCAGTACTAACCCGACGACGATGTTCTTGGGCTGCAGTATCAACTAAATCAAGGATTTTGTTGACTCTTTGACCAGTCATCGCACTGACAAAGATCATTTCTGCCCAATCCATATAGTAAAGTCGGCTTTGAATCAGCTTTTTATATTCGTAGATAGTGTAAGAATCTTTCTCTACTGCGTCCCACTTATTGGCGATAATTACGGCTGCTTTCCCTTCTTCAATAATCCGTCCTGTTAGTTTTAAGTCTTGATCGGTAATCCCATCGAGGACATCAACTACAAATAAAACTACATCACAACGACGAATTGCCTTAAAAGCACGATTGATACTAAAAAATTCTGCCCCATATTCCACATTCTTTTTGCGACGAATACCCGCAGTATCAATGAGACGATAGATATTGCCATTTCTTTCTACTACAGTATCAATTGTATCTCTGGTTGTGCCAGAGACAGGAGAAACGATCGCTCTTTGTTCTCCTGTTAAAGCATTGAGTAAGCTAGATTTACCCACATTAGGACGACCAATAATGGCTACTTTAATCTCGTCTGTCTCTTCAAGAGAATCTAGAGGAGGTAAATGAATAATCAATTCATCTAATAGTTCTCCTGTTCCACTACCATGAATGGCAGAGATAGGATAGGGTTCACCTAAACCTAGTTCCCAAAATTGGGCTGCTTGAGTTATGCCTTGTTCTATCGATTCACATTTATTAACAGCGAGTAATACGGGTACAGATTGTTGCCTCAACCAATCGGCAATTTCGCGATCGCCTGCTGTGGGACCTGTTTGTCCATCTACCACAAAAATTGCTACACAGGCTTCATT
>JASJDI010000379.1 GCA_030065155.1 Xenococcaceae cyanobacterium MO_188.B29 | reverse complement strand
CTGCGATATGATTGATTCATGACTCTCGTTTCCTGTCTTTTTAAGCTATTGACAGATTTAATTTAGCGAGAGTTTTTCTTTTTGCTGTTCGCGATCGCAATTATTTAGACTTTTCAGACATCCTCTAAGATTGAAGATATAAGAGAAATAGTTCAAAGTGAAGTTAAAGCTAGAGCCGAAGACAAAATTCCTGGCTATGAAGAAGAACAAAAAAAATATGCGATCGCATATCAAATTAATGTTCACAATTGGAGTTACGGTAGACTAATTGAGAGCATTACTACTCAAGCCAGTAGATTGTAAATGGAAATTGAAAGAACCGATTGGTCTTAGTGCAAAAACCGGATAACAAATTATTTGTTAAACGACATATTATTTGTTACTGCGACGTGAATCCGTTAACAATGGCAAATGATTTGTTAACGTACAGAACAGGTGATAATTAACTTACTCCCCGGGTGGGATTCGAACCTACGACCAATCGGTTAACAGCCGACCGCTCTACCACTGAGCTACCGAGGATTGCTGACAACAGTTATTTATTGTAGCGACAAAAATTTATTTTGACAAGTCTTTTTTTCTCTATTCTTTTCATTCCTCAAAAATTAGAGATATCTTAGATATGGTGATTAAAATTAAGCTTGTCTATGCTGGCGCATAATCGTAATACGGTGTATCTTTCTGTGCTTTCTACCGATTTACCTCTTTGGCACATAATCGAGAGCAAAGCATCGCTATATCAAAAAGATCAAGATAAATTTCATCTGTTATTAAATCAAGAACATTCCCAATCTTCAGCTTCAATAATGGAAAACAAAGATGAAGCCATAAAGATCAATAATCCTCAGAGCGAATTACTCTGGTTAGAAATATCTCCCTATCGGGTAATTATGAGTATGCAAAGTCAGGAAAACCTGAGTTATCGACATTTCTGGGAGAAAGGGGTTTATGGTACTAGTCGCTACTGGCTGAATGATAATTCTGCTAAACAAAGTGGTTCTTTGCGCCTACGCAATTTTACTCGCTATCTCAAGTTAGAAGGTCAACCCCTACCAACTAGTTTACAAATAGAATATGAGCTATGGTCAGCTAAACTGCAATTGGGCTCTTATGTTTTGCATTTAGACATAGATCAATAGAGTTTTTATTGCTCAGTATTATTTTCTTCAACTTGCTCAGGCTGCTGTTTTTGAGCTAATTCTTGTTTAATGGTTTCTAGCAAAGTAGTAAGTTCCGCTCTTTGGGGATTTAGTTCTATGAGTTTTTCTAAAGGAGTAATTGCTCCTTCTAAATCTTGCATATCTAAGCGAGTTCTTACTAATCCACTTAGAGCAGTAATATTTTCTGGTTCTCTATCTAGGACTTTCTCATAACCGCGAGCTTGGAGGAGTAATCTTTCTTCGGGAGAAGGGATACTTTGAGAAGATGTAGGGGAAGAAGCAGTTTGTTCACTCCCAAAAAGGCTACCAACCATGAAAACTACTGTTGAGCCAAGAAATGCTAAACCAAACAGGATAGTTAAAAGACGCTTGAGGGTTTTATTTTTCATGATTTCTTTAGTTAATTAATTGTTAATTAGGCTTTGATATTCTTCTTCTGTAAATAAATCTTCTTCAGACTCAAGACGATCAAGAAATACCAAACCATTAAGATGATCTAATTCGTGTTGAAAAATACGAGCTACAAAATCTGTCAAGACTTCTTGCTGTAGCTGACCATCACGATTACAGTACTCTACCTTAATAGTGCGATATCGAGGAACTTGACCACGAAGTCCAGGCACACTTAAACAACCTTCCCAATCTTTGCTCTTCTCATCACTATGGGCAATAATTTTGGGGTTAATCATTGCTTTTGGTTTCATAGTTGGTGCATGAGGATAACGAGAGCTAGGACGGGAAGCAATAATAAATAAACGATAAGATTGAGATACTTGGGGAGCAGCAATACCGACTCCATTAGCAGCAGTAGCCGTCTCGATTAGAGAATCAATTAGCTGTTGTAGTTGCTTATCTGTAAAATTTTCTACAGGTTGGGCTTGGGAGCGCAGTATAGGATGACCTAATTGAATAATTTTGAGTTTATTCATAAAAATAAAGAAAAGTTTAGCTATGGAAATTAATTTACCTAGTGCACTCCCGAAGGGATCTGCTCCGCAGAACGCGCAGTGCCAGCTTACGCCGATCGCGTTAGGTAAATATAAATATAGTTCTGGTGAACTTACTTTTTATGTTACTCAACTGATAGAATTCTTCAATCACTAAAAAAATTCGTAAACCTGTGAAAATCTCTCAACAACAACTTTGGAATCAAGTCTTGGAGCGTCTACAATTGCAATTGAGCCGTCCCACTTTTGAGACTTGGATTCAAACAGCTAGGGCTGAAGAGTTGAGAGACGATTGTCTAGTTATCCGTACTCCTAATGCTTTTGTTTTCAATCATTTACAAAAATATTATCTGAGAACCATCGCTGATGTAGTTCAAGAAATTGTGGGTAAACCGATCGAGATTCAACTCAAAGTTACTCAAGAAGATAATATTACCTTTATTGGCGATAGCAATGTGGTTTCTTCTCTCGATAGTCCCTCAGAAGAAATTTCTGCTCATCATCACCTTAAACCTACTAAATTAAATCCTCGTTATACTTTTTATCGTTTTGTAGTTGGGCCAACTAACCGCATGGCCCATGCTGCTTCTCTAGCTGTGGCGGAATCTCCAGGGAGAGATTTTAATCCTTTATTTCTCTGTGGTGGAGTTGGTTTAGGCAAAACCCATCTAATGCAAGCGATCGGGCATTATTACTTAGAAATTAATGTAGATGCCAAAATATTTTATGTTTCTACAGAACAATTTACCAATGATTTGATTGCTGCTATTCGTAATGATAATATGGAGAGCTTCCGCACTCATTATCGCACTGCAGATATTTTGCTAGTAGATGATATTCAATTTATTGAAGGGAAAGAATATACCCAAGAGGAATTTTTCCACACCTTTAATACTCTCCATGAAGCAGGTAAGCAAGTAGTTTTAGCTAGCGATCGCCCACCCAATTTAATTCCCCGTCTCCAAGCAAGGCTAAGTTCTCGTTTTTCTATGGGTTTAATTGCCGATATTCAAGTTCCAGATTTAGAAACGCGGATGGCAATTTTGCAGAAAAAAGCTGAATACGAAAATATGCGCCTCCCCAGAGAAGTAATCGAATATATTGCCAGTAACTACACTTCTAATATTCGGGAGTTAGAAGGGGCATTAACCAGATCGATCGCTTATATCTCTATTTCAGGTTTACCCATGACAGTGGAAAATATTGCTCCCGTACTCAATCCTCCTGTGGAAAGAGTTTCTGCTTCTCCAGAAATAATCTTAAATGTAATTACCGAAACCTATAAAATTTCCCTTGAAGACCTTAAAAGCAATTCTCGTCGCCGGGAAATTAGTACCGCCAGACAAATTGGTATGTATCTAATGCGTCAACATACTGACCTTAGCTTACCTCGCATTGGTGAAGAATTTGGCGGTAAAGACCATACTACTGTGATGTATAGTTGTGAAAAAATTACTAAACAGCAAGCAAAAGACCGTGAATTGAGTCAAACTTTATCTCAGTTGAGCGATCGAATTAACTTTGTTAGTAGAAATTTATCTCAAAGCTAATATTCAAGAATTGTGTTGGTTCTTACTGTTTTTTCACAACCTGTGGAAAAATAGCCATACTTTTCCACAACTTTTCCACAAAAGTCACCGTTACACCGTCATTTTACGATAGTGTCTGCGGTGACTGGTTTTCCCCGGTCAACCGTTTTTATAGTACTATTGATCTATTGAAAGCTTAAAACCCGTCCTTGAGATTATAGATATTAAAAGCTATTCTTACAATCTAATTAGGTATTTTATTTAACATTCTAACTAAACTAATTAACTCTTCCCCATGAAAATAATTTGTAGCCAAAGCGATCTCAGCACTCATCTGTCTCTAGCCAGTCGTGCAGTTCCCTCCCGTCCTGAAAGGATTGTACTAGGAAACGTACTTTTAGTTGCCGAAGAAGAAACACAGACAGTCAGTTTAACGGGTTTTGATGGTAATTTAGCCATTTGTACCAACTTTAATGCAGAAGTTGTGGAAGGAGGCAAAATTACTTTACCTGCTAAATTATTTAACGATATTGTCTCTCGTTTACCAGAGATGGAAATTACTCTTACTTGTGTAGAACAAGAAACAAGTGAAGAAAGTATCTTAGCTAATCTCAGTTCAGCTTCGGGAAAATTTCAGTTAAGAGGGATAGATGCAGCAGAATTCCCTGAATTACCAGTGATTGAGACAACAGAAACTATTAGCTTGCCAGTCTCTGCTTTTGGCGCAGGATTAGGAGGATGTCTCTTTGCTGCCAGTACGGAATTATCCAAACAGATACTCACAGGTGTACATCTTAAAGCTTTCTCTGATGGAGAATATGACAGTCTTGAATTTGCAGCTACAGATAGTCATCGCTTAGCAGTAGTGAAAACTATCTTAGAAAATTCAGAAGAGGATAATGATAATCCTACACCTAAAGAAACTACTAACAATCTTGCCGATTTTACCCTTACCATTCCCGCTAGAGCCTTACGAGAACTGGAAAAAATGTTGACAAGTACCAAATCAGAAGATCAAATCCAGTTTCATTTTGATGATACACAGATAGTATTTGAAGTAAAAAATCAGCGTTTAACTTGTCTTAGGCTAACAGGTGCTTATCCAGCTTACCAACAACTAATTCCTAGCCAGTTTATTCGTCAGATGACTGTGGAACGTAAAAGATTGATTAGCAGTCTAGAATTAGTAGCAGTACTAGCGCAAAAAAATAATATTGTTAAATTTAGTTTAGATAGTGAAGCAGGACAATTGTTTCTCTCGGTTGATGCGAAAGATGTAGGCAATGCCCAAGAATCTTTACCCGCAGAAATTACAGGAGGAAACTTAGATATTGCTTTCAATATTAAGTATTTAATGGATGGACTAAAAGCTCTGCCAGCAGAACAGATTAAAATGCAATTAAATGAATGGAATCAGCCAGTCATTTTTACTCCT
>JASJDI010000378.1 GCA_030065155.1 Xenococcaceae cyanobacterium MO_188.B29 | reverse complement strand
TAAGGATTACGAAGTTTTACCCGCAACTTCTGAAACTATGATTCGAGTTGCTATGATTCGTCTTATGTTAAGAAGACTGGCATAATCTCATACTTTTCAGACATCCTCTTAGGTACTTGCCAAAATAATGATGCCTGTCTCATACTATAGCTCAATTTAATATATTTCTACTTCGTCTTCTTTATTTTCTTTTGACAAACAGTCTCTAATCTCACTGAATTAATAAAAGATCAAATTTACAATAGTAAATTTTTTTAACTGTTTCTTTTTCTTACATTTCAATCGCTAGAATAGGTTTTAAGTACACACTTACTCTTGAAAGCTTATCGATACTATCTACGGTAACCCCAAAGGTCTTAAATCTAGCCAAATCAAACAGCTAAAAAGGCTGTACCATCAGAGACTGCCAGGCGATCGCTTTACCACGCCAGAATTTGCTCAAAGACTGGCAGCAATTAGTACAGATATAAATCAGCCTGTTTGTGCTTATATCAATCGTCGCGGACAAATAATTCGGGTTGGGGTAGGAACTCCTCGTCAAACTCAAATCCCCCCGTTAGAATTACCCCGCTATGGGGCGGAGCGTCTGTGTGGTATTCGCTGTATTGCTACTAAACTTAAGCCAGAAGCCCCAAAAGAATCGAGCTTGACAGCTATGGTTCGCCAAAGATTAGATTCTTTAGTGACAGTTATTTTAACAGGAGCAGGAATGCTGCGGAGAGGAGGGGGAGCTACTGGTTATGTCCAAGAAGTATATTTAGCTCATCTCTTGCCTCAACCAGATTTAGACTTAGAAGATACCTCCTATTGGTCTGTTTCTGCACCAATGAGTTTGGATGTTCTGAGTAAACAAGATTTTCTCGATCTAGTTGAGGGTTTAGAAGCAGAATTTGAGCGTACATATGTAGCACAACAGGTAGACGCTTCCGTCGATCGCGTTATTATAGTCGGCTTAATGACGGATAAAATGGATTCGCAACAATTTGCAGAAAGCTTAAGAGAATTAGCCAGATTAGTAGATACGGCAGGAGGAGAAGTATTACAAACTATTCAACAAAAGCGTTCCCATTCCCATCCCCAAACGGTAATTGGTGCGGGTAAAGTCCAAGAAATTGCCCTGAAAGTCCAAACCCTGGGAGCTACTCTAGTTGCTTTTGCTCAAGATCTTTCCCCTGCCCAAGTACGCAATCTAGAAACTCAGTTTGGGGTCAGAGTAGTAGATAGGACAGAAGTTATTTTAGATATTTTTGCCCAACGCGCTCAATCTCGTGCTGGTAAACTACAAGTAGAACTAGCTCAATTAGAATATATGCTGCCTCGCTTAACAGGTAGAGGTCAGGCTATGTCTCGTTTAGGTGGTGGTATCGGCACAAGAGGACCAGGGGAGACTAAATTAGAAACAGAACGCCGTGGTATTCAAAAAAGAATTGCCCGTTTGCAAAGAGAAGTAAATCAACTGCAAGCCCACCGTTCCCGTTTGCGCCAACAACGTCAAAAACAAGAAGTTCCTACAGTAGCTATTGTCGGCTATACCAATGCGGGTAAATCGACTCTGATTAATACTTTAACCAATGCAGAAGTATATGCAGCAGACCAATTATTTGCTACTCTTGACCCTACCACTAGAAGGCTATTCGTTCCTGATGCAGTGACAGGAAAACCTCGGACTGTCCTCTTAACTGATACAGTTGGCTTTATTCAAGAGTTACCACCTTCTTTAGTGGATTCTTTTCGCGCTACTCTCGAAGAAGTTACCGAAGCAGATGCCTTAATTCATGTAGTCGATCTATCACACCCTGCTTGGTTAAGTCAGATTCGCTCAGTTACAAAGATTTTAGGAGAAATGCCTATCAGTCCTGGACCAATCCTCATGACTTTTAATAAACTAGACCAAGTAGATAGTGATACTTTAGCTAAAGCCAAAGAAGAATTTCCTTTAGGAGTATTTATTTCTGCTAGTGAGCGTTTAGGTTTAGACACCCTCAGACAAAAATTAGGTCAGCTAATTCACTATGCTGAAAGCGGTAGTCGAGTTTAGTTAGTATTAGTTATTCGTTATTTGAGGAATAATTAATTATGAGCAGAATAAATTTTGCTCGATTTAAGCGTCTAGTCTTCTTATCATTTTTGTGCGTTAGTTTAATCGTGAGTACGAACTCATTGCAAGCAAATGAGGGTGTGGGTTTTGAAGCCGACTATAGGACATTTCACACAGATGGCAATATAGAATATGGCAAGATTGAGGATTCTTACACAGCAGACTTAGTTATATATCTGGCAGGAAATCAGTTCATGGTCATGGAAGAATTGATCCAGGACTTCTTATCAAAGCACTCGGATATAAAAACTGTGTTTTGCCAAACTATACCGCCAGGACAAATACTTAACAACCAAATAATTGAGCAAGGAGAGATTAAGGGTCAACAGATCGCACAAAATCCTGATGTTTATGGCAGTGTCAACATCAATCATCTGAAAAAACTAAAAGATGAAGATTTGATGTCCGATTATATAATCTACGCTGGTAATAAACTTGAATTAATGGTGGCTGAAGGAAATCCTAAGAATATTAGAGGTGTTGAAGATCTTGCTCGTGATGATATTGTACAATCTCATCCTAATCCACTGACTGAAGGCATCTTCAAGTTTTATGGTTCTCAAATGCTTAAAGAATTAGGTTTATACGAGAAAGTAACTGGTGGCAAAGAATGTAAAAGTTGCTGGGCAGTCGAAGGTAAAACCTGGTTCACCTCTCGGCATCATCGAGAAACACCACAGCGTCTAGAAAATGGTGAAGCAGATGTTGGTATTGTTTGGACTACTGAAGTAGTCCACAGCAAAGCTGAGGGACGTTCTATCGAAGGCGTAGCAATTCCTGCTCCTCTCAATCAGCAAGATAAAATCCGCTATGCAATTGGTAAACTAAAAACAGGTCTTAATCAGAGCAATGCCGATCGATATCTGGTCTATTTAGGCACGGATGACGCACAAAATATATATGCCAAGTATGGCTTTCTCAAAGCTAATACTGAAGAACTGAAACTTGCTCCACTGTAGCTACATTAGCTACAGCAATTCTCATTTCATTCAAGCAAAAATTAATATTCAACATGAGTTCGGCAGTTCCTTTTGTTTCTAAGTTATTTATCTATCCGATTAAATCTTTGGATCGCTTTGAAGTTGAAAGTGTAACTATTTTAGCTAGTGGTGCGCTCGAAGGCGATCGCGAGTTTGCTATCTTTGATAAGTCAGATCGCTTTGTTAATGGCAAACGAAACCAAAAAGTTCATAGTTTACGTTCTCAGTTCGATTTAGAAACTAAAACTGTCTCTTTAACTAGACAAGATAGTCAGAATCAAGCAACATTTAATTTAGAAACAGAACGCAATGACCTAGAAAATTGGCTCAGTAATTATTTTGCTATTCCTGTGGGAGTCAAACAAAATCTTACTTTAGGTTTTCCCGATGATACTGGTTCTCCTGGCCCTACTATTATTAGTACTGCTACTTTAGAGGCGATCGCTTCTTGGTATCCTGGATTAGAGGTAGAAGAAGTCCGTTTACGCTTTCGTGCCAATATTGAAATTGATGGTGTACCTGCTTTCTGGGAAGATCGTCTTTTTACAAAGGCAGACAAGACAGTTGATTTTAAGATTGGAGATGTTCAATTTATGGGGGTAAATCCCTGTAAACGCTGCGTTGTTATTAGTCGTAACCCAAAAACGGGAGAAGTATATCCTAATTTCCAGAAAACTTTTATCACCAAGCGTCAAGAAACTCTACCTAATTGGGCAGAAAGGACAAGATTTAATCACTTTTACCGATTAGCAATTAATACCAGATTACCTTCTACTGAAGCAGGTAAGAGAATTAATTTAGAGGATGTTCTTAAACTTTGACCTATGAAACTCTAATTTTAATTATTACAATTTTGCCAATTCGATGATGCTACAACGCCTCTAAATCAACCAAGGCAAAACAAGTTGACTGATCTATAGATAAACCTAAATTATGATGAATCAACCCTTTGCCAAAAAAGCCCCTTTGCCTGAAGAGAAGCAAATTGCGGACGAAGAGTCCTTATCTTCGGACAATCACAATCGGTTTACTGGGAATCAAATACAGGTACAAAACAAGATTTTTCCCCCAGCACCAGATCGAGTTGTTACTCCTGGAATTGCCCAACACCGAATTTCGCTTCACGTTGCTAATCAAGATTATTTAGAAAGGCGACTCGATGGGGAAAAACTGCGCTGTTCTCCCATGAGTCCTGGTCTTTTTAACTTTATACCCGCTCATCGAGAGGTAGAGGCACTATGGCAAGCTGAAGTTGAATTGCTGTCAATTTATCTTTCTCCCACAATATTAGAGCGTACAGCCATCGAAAATTGCGCTCGCGATCCTCGCAACATCGAACTGATCGATCACCTCGCCATCCGCGATCCTCTCCTAGAACAGTTAGCCTATGCTTTTAAAACCGAATTGGAGAATAAGATAAGCGATCGCCTCTACCTTGAATCTCTACAAACAATATTATGCGCGCATTTACTTCGCCATCACTGCTCTGCCACAGTAGTTACAACCGAGGTTTCAGGAGGATTGCCCTCCTCAAAGCTGCGTCAGGTTGTTGACTATATTCAGGAAAACTTAGAACGCGATATTAGTTTAGCTCAGTTAGCTAACGTAGCTCATGTAAGTTCTCATCACTTTGGGAAACTTTTCAAGCAAAGTATGGGAATTACTCCACACCAATATGTACTAAAGTGTCGTATAGAACAAGCGAAGAAACTATTAGCAACTAAGCGACTAACCTTAGCTGAGGTTAGTTTGGCAACAGGCTTTTGTCATCAGAGTCATTTCACCAATGTTTTCCGTCGCTATACAACCCTCACACCTCGGCAGTATCGCAACCAACTGTGAGCAGAGAAAGATCTAATTAGGTGATTTCTAGCAAAGAATATCCCAGACAGCTTAAACTTAAAATGTTATTCATTCAACAGCAGGAAGAATTAATTGCAGAAAGAGGAGAATCAGCACAAATTAACTACATCCCAAATAGAAGATTTGCGTTTAGC
>JASJDI010000377.1 GCA_030065155.1 Xenococcaceae cyanobacterium MO_188.B29 | reverse complement strand
CGAGATCGCCATCTGGATTTAACTCTAATCCATATTTGGTGCTTATGCTTAATCAATAACACTACATCTAGTAGTTGACTATTTTGACTTTTGTTTAACTTGTCATCATTGGGTGTTAGGGGTTAGAGAAAAATGGAATGTACAAATAATTTTGCTTAAGTACTTATAATCAGTTCTTCGCTTTACCCAGACATCAAATAACTTAGTAAAAGCTTAAATTTGACAATTCATCAATCGTGCTAGAAAGTAGTTAGTCATTTTAGAGCCATAGGGAGAATTCCACCAAAGACCAGGAAGTCCTCCTATAGCTGCATCCTGAGCATAGTCCAACTCGCTACATTTAATCCATTTACCGCCTTTGCGCCACCCCAAGCGATCGCCCCACTGTTCAATTAAGCGATTATCTTGTTCAATGGTAGTTTGCTCACTGCCACCTAAATCTTGATATATTTTGACCTGAATGCTAAAACCAAAACGATTATTGCTATAGGTAAGCCATAGACGATCTATTACTTGTAATTCGCTACAGTCGATCAGTTCGATTTCACTAGGACGGAGATTTTCGATTATCGACTGACCAGAAATAGCTAAAATTAGTCTTACTGTTTCTCTATCTGCCTCAAACCACTTACCTTCTTTTAAGAGATTTTGTAGATTTTCGTAGCGATAGATATTACTGACTCTGAGTAATTTTTCTTCAAGGCTTGCTATTCTTTCTTTTAGCTGTTCTATTTCACTTCCCGAAGAAGATTGAGTATTGGATTGAGACATGGAAAGAATCCAACTTACTTAAACTTTATTGAATAGTAATTACTTTACTAAAATCTCGATGAGCTAGTCTTGTCGATTCTTGCTAAAATTTGTCTAATCTTGCAGTCTAAGCACTGATTAAGTGTTGTCAGCTTATACCTTTGGTTGACAATTCAGCAGCTTTGACAGAAAGACTTGATTTTTGTTCTGAGAGTAAAAAAGACGATAGCTACTATGAATAAAGCAACTCCTGTAAAGCCATAAGTTCTAGCCAAACCAAGAGAGTTAGTGATTGGTTGAGAAACAATCGGGGATAAAAATTGACCTAAGAAAAAGAAAGTAGTTAAGCCACCTAAAGCCCTACCGCGCAAAGCATCAGGAATAATACTCGATAGCCAGACACTTAGGTTGGGCATTAATAAACCAAAACCCAAACCGGCAATAATTAAACCCAGTAAGACCGTGTTATAGCTAGGAGCAATACTAATCACTAAATAGCCTACTGCTGCGATCGCTAAAGCCAAAACTACGATACTGACAAAGCCCAAACGTTCTTTAACAAAACCATATCGCAAAGATGAGATCGAACTAGCTAAAGTTGAGCTAGCGATGGCTAAACCAGCAGCAGAAGCAGTAGAATTATCAAGATTTTGCAGATAAAATGGCAGCTGTACGGGAATTAAATAAAATGCGACCATGTAAAATAGAGATATACCATAAATCATTACCAGCACGGCTATAGGCATACTCGGCTCGGTTGTTTTAGATGAGTCTTCGCTTTGATTATTAGTGTTAAGATTGGGTTCATAGAGAGTGGCAACAATTCCCAACAAAATAGCCCAAGCTGATAGATAAATTAGAAACGGAAAACGCCAATTAAGATCCGCAATCAACCCTCCAACTGATAAAAATATTACTCCTCCCAAACCCATAAAAGCAGCTTGTAACCCCATAAAATCTGCCCGTTTTTGACCTTGGTAATAATCGGCAATTAAGGTCGTAACACTAGTCATGACCCCTGCTACAGATAGTCCTAATACAGCGCGACCGATGAGAATTGTCCCCAGAGAATTTAAAATAAAACCAGAACCACCAGCCAGTCCATAGAGTAAAGTCGAAATAATTAACAGAGGTTTGCGACCCATTTTGTCTACTAATTGACCCGCAAAAAGTCCTCCAAAGGCGATAAATAGGGCAGGAATAGTTAGTACTAAACGAACTAAAAGTGCAGAATTTTCCACATTAGCAAAAAACTCCTGCATAGCTGGTAGAGATGGCGCGATCGTCGCTCCTGACATTACCGTTAGGGTACTGGTAATTAGTAAAGTAGCTTTGACAGGGAAAGAATTAGATTTAAGTTGATTAGTATTTGATGGTGAATCAATCATCTTGAGAATAAAATAATCAGGGCTAAGGATAAGTAGTCGTGCAAAATGAACTGGATAGTTGGGATAGGGTTTAGGTGTTAGGTGTTAGGTGTTCGGTATTAGGTGTTCGGTGTTCGGTGTTAGGGAAAAATGGAATATACAAATAATTTTGCGCTTGGTACTGAAGCTGATACACTAGCGATTTTGGCAATAATCCAAATCGGCGATTGCTTGGGAATAATAGTTGACAAACCACGTATCAAAAACTTCTTTGGCAGCGCGATCGCGAATAAAAGTATTGATAGTGCTGCGCCATTGAGGATCATTTTGGGGCAAAATAAGCCCATAGTAATCACAAGTTAAAGGATTTTTAGGGATGGTTTGATAGTTGTCTGGTTCTAAACCTTGATGGTTCAATTCCCCTGTCAATAAAACTGTATCGCTAACAAAAGCATCAAGATTACCATTTGTAACTGCTTCTACACCTTTCTTTCTACCATCTTCACTTTCAAAAGCGACTATTTCCGCATCAGGATAATTTTGCTCTAAAAACTGTTTGTTAGTAGTTGCACCCAGGACACCGAGTTTAAGTCCTTGAAGTGAACTATTAAAGTTGAAGATAGAAGCTTTGCGATCGCTAACTAGAAAACGAGTTCCACTACTGAAAAAAGGATCTGAGAAGGCTATCCCTTGTTTGTTCCTGACTATGGAATTGGGACCACATTCAAGATGAACTGTTTGTTGTTCTACTAGTTCAAATCGATTGGATAGAGAAGAAGGTGTTTTAATTACTTTAATGGGAGTAGCTGTCTTTAATTCTTCCGCCAGGCGATCGCTTAAAGCAGTAGCTAAATCTGCACAATAACCAACCCAATTATCATCATTATCGGTATAGCCAAAAGGTACAGCATCAGTCCTCATGGCAATGTTGAGAATTCCTGTTTCTTTGATTTCTGCGAGGATACTGCTATTTTGTGGAGGTGTTACAGCTACTAATGGTTCAGGGATAGGAGATGTGGGTGGGGTATCACCATAAGCTAATTCTAATTGCTTTGGAGTTAAAGAGTGAATTAGATGCAGTGGTAATTTTGGGTTACTAATCTTTTTGGCATAGGCAGCCGTTAAATAAGATTTATATTTAGAGTTATCGCGTATATGAGCTTCTAAAAAAGCTAAACTTAAAGTTTTCAGATAGTTTCTGCCTAAATTAGCCTGAGATCCTTGTAAAAATTCGTTGA
Organism: Xenococcaceae cyanobacterium MO_188.B29; assembly: GCA_030065155.1. Lineage (GTDB taxonomy): Bacteria > Cyanobacteriota > Cyanobacteriia > Cyanobacteriales > Xenococcaceae > JASJDJ01. Next base: position 1,738 of record JASJDI010000377.1, on the reverse strand, counting down.
TACTAGCAACATTTGTTTTACTGAGGGTAGAAAAATGACTACCATTAACAATTGTTGCTAAGTATTTGTTAGAAGTATTTAACCATAAGAAAGGATGCGCTTGTTCTTCAATAAAAGGTGCAACCAAATCCATTGAACCACCTAAAATCAGAGTGGGAACAGTAATTTGTTGTATACTTTCAGGTCCTAGTACCGAGCTAGTAACGGGATTAAGAGCAACAAGAGCTTTGATCCTAGTATCTTGTAGATTGTACTTTCCTGGTGGTAACTTACTAGCGCGACATTGCAAAATAAGAGAGGCGTTAAGAGTAAAGCGATCTCGTCGGCAAAGATTGCTAATTCTAGTTGCATTAATTGGCGCACCAGAAGCGAGTAAAGCAGTTGTCCCACCAAAAGAATGACCGATAATGCCAACTTGTGACCAGTTTATTTGCTGTTGCCAATCAGGATCTTGTTCTAATTGATCTAATAAATGAGTAATATCTCGCGGACGGCTATAAAATTCTAGAGGACTAACATCTACCCCTACTTCTCCATGGAGATAAGCCTCCTTATATCTACCGCTGCTACCACTATGTTCGGGAACAGCCACAATATAACCATGAGAAGCTAAATGCTCTGCAAGATAAGCAAAATCAGCACGCCTTGAACCTAAACCATGAGTGATAATTGCTAAAGGTGCTGCACTATTTAATTTTGTTGGTAGATAAATATCAGCATTAAGATCATAGCTTCCTAAAAATCCCCCTGGTGTCTGACGTAAATCGTCAATAGGAAAAGTCATGGTTTTTGTTTGTACCTGATATTTACCTGGTTGACTTAAATCTGCTAATTGTTCTCCGTTTATTGGGGGTTGGGACTTAATTTCTGTTGTTGCTTGTTCGGCGATCGCTTTTACTGTAGTATCTTTATACCGAAAAAAATTTTCTGCTTCTCTAACTATAGAGAAAATTAAGTTGGTGTTTAGCTGTATTTCTTTTGTCGGGAAGTGGCGCAGAAAATTAATCGCTGTTAAACCATTGGAATCTGCTGCTGCTAAAATCAGGGCGGAGCGAATAGCATACAGACCGTTTCTGTTGGGATGAGTATAAACTAAATTTCCTAATCCCTGGAGAAAATCTTCCCCCATAGGCATATTAGTTAAACGATAGACGGTTACGGGATCGACCGCAAAATTGGTTTGTAAAACTTGACGTAAGCTCTGGAGGGTTTCTTCATCGAAATAATTAGCATAATAAGCAAATTCAGGAGTAATTCTGCCTTCTTCAGCAAAAATCTCCAGAGAATCTACCGATAGATGAAATTCTCCCCAAACTGGTATGGAAAAACTAATTCTTTCTGCTGCGGTTATTATTTGAGGTCTAAAGATAGTTATTGTTCCTAAGCTAGCGAGGGCAGTCGCTAAAAGGAGTTTGAATATTTTCATGGCAACTTTGAGATTTGACTTTAAAGACAGATCTATTAATAGGTAACACTTGAATGGTTGCTACGAATTTTTAATAATTGAGATAAGTAGTTAATTGTTAGTAGAGACGTTCCATGGAAAGTCCGTACAGTAGTTAGTTGCTAGTTGTTAGTTGTTAGTGACTAAACATAATCAATTACACCGATTACCGTTACAGTCGAGCAGGAAGTCACCTTCCTACCCTCTGATTCAAAACCGTGCTTGCGGGTTTCCTCGCACACGGCTACTCCCTGCTTTTCGAGATGGTTTTCTTTCCTGGTGTGGCGATCGCCA
>JASJDI010000376.1 GCA_030065155.1 Xenococcaceae cyanobacterium MO_188.B29 | reverse complement strand
AATTGCTCTGAATATTTTTCTTTCATCTCTTTTATTCCCTGACTAATTTCTTCATCACTAAACATAGAAAGTAAAGACATATATCGATTTTCTACCATTCTAAAGTATTTATCTTTATCTAGTGATAGGGGATATTTAACAAAACTCACTGAGGTTTTAAATCCTACTCGCTCGAAAATATCTTCAAGTTGTTGATAGTGTGGCTGTAATTCTTCATAGCTTTTTTTAGCTGATTCAAATAAAGGATATTCAATTGTAGGAGGAAGGAGAATTAACAAAAGAATTCCTCCAGCATTCAATCTATTGAATAAATTTGCTATTAGCTTTTGCTTATCACTAATATGATGAATCATTTCTTTAATAAAGATTTTATTAAAGATATCCCCTTGACTGGCAAAATCCATTGCATCCATTAGTAGAGGCTGATATGTATCATTTAAAGGTATTTGTTCGAGCATTTCTGGAGAAGAATCAACACATACAATCGGATATTTCAATTTGATTTGATTGGAGATTTCTTGAGTAAAAAGACCAGTGCCACAGCCCAAATCTGCTAATTTATCTATAAATTGTAAGTTTAATTTTTCAATAATATTTTGAGCGATAAACTCAATAAAATCTGGAGTATAAGTCCATAATTCGTCATAATTTTGAGCTAATTTACGGTAATGTTTTTTTGTTTTTTGGCTTTGCTGATAATAGTTTTGATTTTGTTTATTCATGACTAAATAAAGATCTTACTAAAAAAACTTATTTCCTCTAATGTTAATAAACAATTCTTTGTAGTCAACCCAAAGATTAAAGAAATTTTCTTTTTGTCGGTAAAAATTGTTAGTCATGGATTAAAATGGCGATCGCGATTGCGTTTTTTCAATTGCGGATTGTCTTAAGTGCATCAAGTTTTAAAGCCTGGGGTTCTCCCATCCATGAAGCATAATCTGTATGGTCTAAAAGATCGTTACCTGTAAGTGGATGAATCAAAATTGTTAAACCATTTCTATTAAGAGCAAGCCAAGTTAGTAAATCTGTGTATTGGTCACGCTTAAAAGCAAGCTGACAACTCCAACAAGGATGAGGTCCAACAGGTTTACGATGTACACGACCCACTGTAACTGAAAACTGTTTTCCCGCTTCTTCACATAGAGCTTGAGCTTGCTCTACAGTTAATTCGTCAAAATAAACATGGGCATGATAACCCTTAACTGAACTAATATCTTGAAATTCCATAGCGATCGCCATATTTGCTAATGACTAATATTTTTGATTTACCATCATCTTTGCCGAACAAAGAACTATTTGAATCTTTAGTATCTGCCGACAATATTTTGATTGAAAGAATTATATCTACTGGTCAGGTTACACCACCAGGGGATTGGTACGACCAAGATAAAGATGAATGGGTGATTTTGTTACAGGGAGAAGCTATTTTAGCTTATGCTGATGGTTCACAAACTAAGCTGATAGTAGGAGATTATCTATTTATACCAGCCCATCAAAAACATCGTGTTGAATATACATCTTCTCAACCTCCCTGTATTTGGTTAGCTGTTCATAGCAATATGAGCAAGATTTAAAGGTTCAAGCAAGAGGTTGGGACAAAATAGACACCGATCGCTTTCTTGACATTGATTAAATATAATTAAAGTACTAGAAGACCGTCTGGAATATCTTCAACTAAGTTCGATGAAACTATTACTATCTCCTAAAACTATTATTTTAAGTTTTATGGGTATTGCGATCAGCTTCGCTGGCACTGCTGTGATCGGCTTCGCTGGCACTACCGCGATCGCAATTAATTTGTTTGAGGCAAAAACAGTCAACGCTCAAACAAAATTACACTCAGTACCAGAAATAGGCTGGAGTACTCGGTTAAGTAGTTTTGAACTAGATAGTCAAGATGAAGGTCAGGTATTTACTTTTAGCTGTCCTACTGCACCCCAAACTCAAGTCCATGCTCCTGTGTGGGGTACTAATACATATACCCTGAATTCTGGACTTTGCCAGGCTGCTGTTCATGCGGGCATGATTACTTTTGATGGTGGCTTAATTAATGTTGAACTGACTACTAAAGAATCTACGTATCAAGGTAGCACTCGTTTTGGCGTTAAGAGTAAAAGTTACAAAGGAGAAGTTGACAGTTTTAGATTTATTGGTAATCCTATTGCCCTCGATAGTGATGAGGCTAAGGATGAAGAGGCACAAACTCAATCCCGTCGTCGTCCGAGTGCCATTGAAAGAACAGTGGGTAATGGAGTGAGAAGAGGGATAGAAAGAACCATAGAAGATTCGATTAGAGATATTTTTAGGTAATTGTATCTTCTCATCTAGTACTTTTCCCCTACGCTATTTAGCGATCTAAATAACTACGGGTAATCAATCCTTTTATATCTTTGGTGGAGTGACTTTTTTAGCTGGTATGACTTTGAAGCAATTAAAAAGTGTTAAAGATGCCAGAAAAAGGTTGGTATAGTAAAAATTAATTATTGAGTTTCTTTTACAATCAAGTTAATAATTCTATTCAATAACTAGAATAAAATAAGTCAATGGTATCAACACCTGGAATTTCGGAAAATAAAAAAAAGCTTATAAAGATTTATAAGCCATTCATTTATATTCTTCCAAAAGATTCTTCTGATTTGAATCAAATTGTTTCAAAAACATTTAAACACTTAGGAAAAAACTATCATAACATAACAAAAACTAACACTAATAGTGAAGCAACAAATTATCAACTCTTCGCTGCTGCAATTGCTGTCGCTACTACTGCTTTTGCTACAGGTAGTTTACTTCCTGTTGTTGTTATTACAGGTAGTTTTGCTAGTTTGGGAAGTATTGTTATTACAGGTGCTAGCATATATGCAAGTATCAATAAACACAAAGAAGACTCTTTCAACCAAGAAAAAAATGATACTAAATCAATAGTTAGTCAAAATGAAATTGAGCAAACTTTAGAAAAAATCGATTTTTCTAATTGGATTGATTTTATTGAACAAATTCCTTTCTCTTCTATTCCAGAAGAATTAGATTTCCCTCCAGGTCATCCACTTCCCAATCGCTTTTATCGAGTTCATCCTTTGAAGAATAAAAATCATCAATATATTCCCGCAGAACAATTTGAATCTCTTCTATACAAAGAAAGAGAATCTGAGTTAATAAAACTGCTGGTAGATTTGGGTGCTACTGATATATGTGTGCAAGAACTATCTAGTAGTAAAACTAAAGAAAGTGTAGAAGGAAAAGTAAGTTTGATAGGATTAGGAGAAGGAAGTTTTGAAAAGAACGGAGAAAGTCAAAAGTTGAGTTCAAATTCTCAAATTACAAAACTTAAGCCTAAAAATTGGACTCCTGAAAATTTCAATCCTGAAATATATAGTTGGCTTCCTTATGAACCATATTGGGAGTCTTTAGTTTATGCAAGACTCAAAGGAGGATGTTTGTCTTCATCAATTGAACTAACGTCAGATACTTCTTTTGCTATTTCTGCACAGCTTGGATTAGCAGAAGGACTTTTCAAAAATCTAGGTTCTTTGGGATTTGGAGGTGAATTTTCTCGCTTACGTAAAGAGAAGAAAAGATTTGAAGTAAAGTTTATTGATGTTTAAATTTATCCAGTGAGTCAAATAACTGATGATCGCTCTCCCAAAACCCAGACTGGTAAAGTAACTTAACTCTTTACCGCCTATGATGGCTATTACTCCTTATTGTTTGATCGCATTCTCTGGAAAATCTTTAATCTTGATAACTGGTTAACCTGTACCGTGTTTGTTTAGCTATTATTAGTTCTCAGAAAGCATTATTTGCCTATCAAAAGAGGTTGATACAACTTCTCTGGTAATCTAGCTTTCCCTGTGCTATCTTTCGACAAGGGAATATCAATCATGTAAAACCAAGAAATTGATGATAGACTCTTACTTTCTATATCCCAGGTGATACTAGTGTTCTTCCTCATGTTTAAAGGGATTTCAACGAGAGGAAAAAATTGCAACTTTATTTCTGACGAGTCCAGACTAAAAATCTCTTCTGGATGTGGCAGTGAAGCATTTTGATGTAGTCGGCGCAGTTCGTAGCGAAAAACGCCAGGTGGCCAAATTCGGAGTAATGTTTCTCGATCGATTATCCGAATGGGGACATCTTCCCCAGTCCCTGCTTTTTCAAAATAAACCCCATCATCAATAACAATAACCGTATGATCGAGATATTCATAGCCTGCTGAGCTTTTGTGCGTAATCAAGATAATATCTCCTGGTTTAGTTAATATTCCAGGAATGGGAAATTCTGAAGGTTCTTGTAAAGCGAGGAGCTTATAAGAATTGTTACGGATTTGCTCAAGCATTACTGAACCTTGAGCCAGAAAAATCGAAGGTTGGGCTTGAGAATTGATTGCTGCCCTCAAAACTTCATAGACAAGCCCCCAACAGTTTATATATAAATATTTTTTTAAGTTTTTTTGGGAAGAAGATAAAAGTTTCCCTAAATAGATATTTTGACTGGCTTGTACAGTTTCTTCAGGGATAAATCGATGACCATTGAGAGCTTGTATTAATGGGGGCAAAAAATCTAGGAGTTGATAGGATTTATTTGGCTCGTAGTTAACAGAGGTTTGTGATTGACTCCATCCACTATAAGTGTTTTTTAAAAAGATAAAATCTTGCTCAGAAATTTGACCAAAATGAAAGGATAGTCGATTTTTCCAAACTTCCAGTGGACTACTCTCATCATTCGTGACTTGACATTGATGTGGTATTTTTCTAGCTTCAAAAAGCTGAAGGGAGCATGATTGAGTTTGGTCATTTTTAAGGAGGACAAACTCTGCCTGAGAAGTTTGAGGCATCAACAGAAAAATGCCATATACAAAAAGTATTTTAACCAAGTCAGGTTTGGGGCGAAATTCTCCTACCTCGCGAAGCAGGTAGCGAAATGGATAGCGGGAAAGTTGACAATTTAGATGAAAAATCTTCATACACAAAAAATATTGCCGAACTTAGGACTTTACTTATTACTGTTACAGTCGAGCAGGAAGTCACCTTCCTACCCTCTGATTCAAAACCGTGCTTGCGGGTTTCCTCGCACACGGCTACTCCCTGCTTTTCGAGATGGTTTTCTTTCCTGGTG
>JASJDI010000375.1 GCA_030065155.1 Xenococcaceae cyanobacterium MO_188.B29 | reverse complement strand
GTTAGCTCTGCTATTCCTGGTGCAGTCGTATTGGTCTGTAACTGCCAGTCTTCAGGTAAATTCTCAGCTAATTGAAAATTATTAATACTTAGTAGATCGGGATTATATTCCACCTCAAATTTAATCTGGCTTAGCTCTGTGCCATTATCAATGCTAATATTTAAATCTCGGCTTTCTGCTGAGGAGGAGACAAATTCCCCAGGAGCTAAAGTAAGATCGGCAAGGTTCAAAATTCTGGCTTGGTTGTCAACAACGATAAAATTGACATTATAGTCTCCTCCTGCTCGATCATCATTGTCGCCATCAAGGTTAACAATACCACTCTCACCACTTTCTAGAGTGATAGTGTAACTTCCTGGAGCTAAAGGATCTCCTGTCTTAACAAATGTAAATCCTGTAAATCCATCTTGAAAAATAATTGAACCATCAAGGAAGTTCCCAGCTTGATCTTTTAGTAACACACTATCTTTACTGGAAGCAAGATCGATCGCTGAATCTTGAATAGCTTGGTTAAATAATATTTCAAACCCACTGGTATTGGGCGTAAATTCGGTTACTTGTAATAAATCTAAGTCTGTAGCACTGACTTCAGTTTCTAGTAATGCTAATTGCGCATTGTTTTCTTCTTTTCCACTAATAAAATCGCTGGAGTTAAGAATATCAGCAGTAGCGTTATGGCTCTGCTCACTCAATAGAATTTCTCTATTTTCCATTAATTATCATCCCAGGAAATGCTACAATTTTTCCCCTCCAGGTATAGCATTTCCTTTTATCAATGTCAGGATAACTATTAAGAAAGTCCTTCTAATTGAGTAGGTTTGACACTTAACTGAATTAATCGATCGCCCCGTTGCACTTTGAATTGCAAATTTTGATTAATGTTACTATTTTCAACTAAGGATTGTAGTTGCGCAGCATCAGTTATTTGGTTTTCATCAACTGAGACAATTACATCTCCTCGGCGAATACCAGCTTTTTCTGCTGGAGTATCGGGCATTACTCGCACAACTAAAACTCCTTCAATTTCTGGTACCAAGAAATAGGAATTAGGGTCTTGATTATTTTGTTGAGCAATCTCTGGAGTCAAAGTGATCATTTGTACCCCAATATAAGGATGAAGTACTTGTTTACCAGCAGCTAGAGTATCTTTCAGAGATTTAGCTTTATCAATGGGAATAGCAAACCCAATTCCATTAGCATCAGGACGGATAGCGGTATTAATACCGATTACTTCTCCTTGCTCATTTAACAGTGGACCTCCAGAATTACCTGGGTTAATAGCAGCGTCGGTTTGGAGAAAGTCTACTCTTTTATCGGGGATACCTACTTGAGCAGAAGAACGAGAGAGAGTACTAATAATTCCCAAAGTTACAGTGTTATTTAAACCAACGGGATTACCTACAGCGATCGCCCAGTCTCCTACTTGTACTTCAGATGAGCTTCCTAAAGGAGCAACAGGTAAGTCTTGTCCTTGAGGTTCAATTCTAACTACTGCTAAATCGGTAACTTCGTCTGTTCCTGTAACTTTTCCTTCAAACTCTCTGCCATCTTTGAGGGTTACTGTCACCTTATCTGCTTTACTAACAACATGAGCATTAGTAAGAATCATGCCAGTTTTATCGGTAATAAAACCAGAACCTTGACCTATTAGCTGTCTTTCTCGAGGTGCTTCAAATTTAAAGCGATCGCCAAAAAATTCTCGGAAAAAAGGATCGTCCAAAAAGGGTTCAGCACGACTAGCAACAGTCCTTTCTGTATCTATTCTGACTACCGCCGAACCAGTTCGGGCTATGGCTGTGTTAACAAAGCTAGTATGAGTTGGGGCGATATTAGTGTTGTTTGTTTTAAGGGAGATATTATCTTGACTACTTACTGTAGATGGTGGTACTAAGGGTTCTGCTTGAGATGACATTACCTTTAAACTACCAAAAGTTAATCCGACTCCTAACACAAATGCCACTAGGTGACTAAAAATTTTGCCTAGAAATCCTAATTTGCTCATAACGATTCAAAAATTTTTATAGCTCTGAATTAGTAAAATTGATAACTATTTATTTTTATAATAGCTTGGGCTAATAGACATTTTACAGCTTAAAGCTAGTAGCTTTAAGCTTACAGATATTAGCTACCAAAAAAGACAACAACCATTATGGCGATAATTAAAAGAGAGATTCCCGCGATAAAACAAATGAGTAATAATGATAGTTGTTGTTCGAGTTTTTTATAATCAGAACGCAGCTTAAAAACTTGATTTTTAGTAAGCTTGAGGTCATTAAATAAATCTTCGTGTACTCCGCTTCCTCGAGCATCAAAAGCCTTTTCTAGCTTAAGCAAACGTTGATTGAACTCTTTTTCTATTTCAACTAAATTATCTTCTAATCTCTCTTCTAACTTAGTTAATCTTCCTGATTCTATACTAGTTCCTAATTCTCCGTTATTATGGAGCAGTTTTTCTAATAATCCAGGTCCAAATTGAGAATATCCTTTGTATATGTAACGTATAGCAGTAGTTAATTCAGTGGCAGGAGTATTTTTCTGTAAATAACCTTTTGCTCCTGCTTTGATAGCTTGATTGAGATATTCTTGCTCATCGTGACTACTCAATACCATAACTTTAGTTTCAGGAAAACGCTGATTTATAATCTGCAAAGTCGTAAAACCATCCATTCCTGGCATCTCTAAATCGAGAATAACTACATCAGGATTGAGTAAGTCTATTTGCTCTAAGGCTTGGACACCATTCTCTGCACTGCCTACAACTTCGAGATCAGATTCTGCGTCTAAATTCATTTCCAACGCTTGCCTAACCAAGTTCTGATCATCAACTACCAGAACGTAAATCATATTTTGCTATCCTAGTTTTTATCAATAATGTAACTTGAACCTTCGGAAAAATAAAAGCTATAGTGAGGTAGATTACTAGTATTAACAACAATCTATCGTCATAATATCCGAAGCATAACATAACCACCCAACTATTCTCTGTGATAAAAACTTCAATGTTTTTCAAAATGTCTTCAAAGATAGATAATTTCCTCTAGCAGTTGTTATCAATGGCAAAAGTAAAGTTAGATAAGATTACTCGCCAGTTTGACCATCTCATCGCCATCGAGAATATTAGCTTTGAAGTGCCAGATGGTCAATTTTGGGTTTTAGTAGGGCCTTCTGGCTGCGGAAAATCAACCATTCTCCGAACGATCGCTGGTTTAGATTCAGCTACTAGTGGTCAACTTTATATTGATGATATCCCAGTTAATAATTTACCTGCTCGTCAACGAGATGTTGCCATGGTCTTCCAAAACTATGCTTTATATCCTCATATGAGCGTAGCGGATAATCTGGCTTTTGGCTTGCGAATGCGTAAAGCAGATAAGACTCAGATTAATAGAAGAGTACACGAAGTAGCGCGATCGCTTAATATCGAACACTTACTTAAGCGCAAACCAAAACAACTATCAGGAGGACAACAACAGAGGGTAGCTTTGGGAAGAGCGATCGCTCGTCAACCAAAAGTCTTTTTACTCGATGAACCTCTATCTAATTTGGATGCTCAATTAAGAGATGATACTAGAGCAGAGTTAAAACAATTACACGCTCGTGTTGGCATTACTACGATCTATGTCACCCACGATCAAATTGAAGCTATGACTTTAGCCGATCGCTTGGTAGTTTTAAAGGAGGGTAGAATTCAGCAAATTGGCACTCCTCAAGCTGTTTATGCTCAACCAGCTAATCGAATGGTAGCAGCTTTTTTGGGTAGTCCACCTATGAATATCTTACCTGCCACTTTTACTGAGGGAAGTTTTAGATTACACCATCAATCTATACCTATTCCTGAAACTATTAAGCAACAATTGTCCTCTCATCAAGAACAAAGTTTCGATCTTGGTATTCGTCCCGAAAATATTAGTATTGCCTCAACGGATTCGCCTAGCGATTTAACTGCTTCTATCAAAGTAGAAATTGATTTAATTGAACCCTTGGGTAAGGAAATCCTAGTTAAAGCTAATCTAATTGATAGTAATATAGCTCTTAATTTTTCTGCTCCTGGGCAGTGGAAGGGGAACAAAGGCGATCGCCTTTCGGTAGAATTGGATTTGAGCCAGTTGTTTGTTTTTGAACCTAGTAGTGGGAGAAGTCTTCTGGTGAGTAGTTAGTAGTTCGTAGTTAGTAGTTATGGAGAAATGGTTGATGGAAGAAATTCAGTTAATCTAAGACAATTTCTACTTTACCTCCATCATTAATTTGATGAACATCTCGTAATTTTACTTCACAAGCTACTTCAACAATAGTATGGGGATGATCTCCTATCCCTTGTTCATTGCGATACTATTTATGCTGCTTGTTTCAGGGTGGAGTTTTTAGCTAGCTTGCCATCTTCCATATGGACAATGCGATCGGCTACATCTAAAATACGGTTGTCGTGAGTCACCATAAGGATAGTACTTCCTTGTTCTCTAGCTAGTTTTTGCATTAGATTAACTACATCACGACCAGATTTACTGTCTAAAGCTGCTGTGGGTTCATCGGCTAAAACGATCGCGGGATGAGAAACTAAAGCACGAGCGATGGCTACTCTTTGTTTTTGTCCCCCAGATAGGTTATCGGGATAATATTCAAGTCGATCGCTTAATCCTACGTGTTCTAACATAGCAGCAGCGCGATCGCGCATTTCGGCTTGAGAATATTTACCATGTACTTCTAAACCCATTTGCACATTCTGAATTGCTGTTAAACTTTTGTGGAGATTGTGCGCCTGAAAGATATAACCATTGTTACGTCTTGCCTTAACTAATTCATCTTTACTCGCACCACAAAGTTCTTTTCCTAGTATTTTTAAGCTACCAGATTGAGCAGAACGTAATCCACTAACTAGGGTTAATAAAGTAGTCTTACCAGAACCAGAAGGTCCTGTCATCAAGACAATTTCTCCACGATTAATTTCTAACTTGATATCAAATAAAACTTGTTTACGGAGTTGTCCTTCCCCAAAATAATGATCTAGATTTTGGACAGAAATTACTGGTTGATTGTTCATGGTTAGTTGTTAGTTATTAGTTATTAGTTATTAGTTATTAGTTATTAGTTGTTAGTTATTAGTTATTAGTTATTAGTT
>JASJDI010000068.1 GCA_030065155.1 Xenococcaceae cyanobacterium MO_188.B29 | reverse complement strand
CAGGGCTATTTCATGCTAGTTCCAATGCACCAAGAAATTAATTTCTTGGCTAAAATATCAAGTCCGTTTAAACGGACTTAAGGTATAAGACAGAGAATTTATTCTCTGGCTGGTGAGAATGAAATAGCCCTGCGTCAGAGGTATTGCTTTAAAGGTATAGTCATCTATCGCTATATCTAGCCTATTTGGTTCTATCCCCCAAATTAAGTGTAGGTAGACGATTAATTTTTGCTGTTCTATTGCACTTAAATTGGCGAAATAAGAGCCTGAAATTATAATCATGACCTGATACTTATCCGAATCATTTAGATGGTCAAAACCGCCTTTTATGCCTGTAGTAGATAAAATTGTATTTTTGTAGTTCCTTGCTTTATGACCTGCTGACCACGATAAACCTGTTAATATACTTATATTTTGCTGAATATCTATAAAATCAAGTAATGCTTGAAATGAGACTCTATTTATGTAATTAAGTGTAAAACTTAAGTAGTCTAAATGATAATTAAAAAGCTGATTGCTTTGAAGTCGCTCAAATCCTTTAGCATCAATGGTTTGAATAGTAGGTAGGTGTATATCTAGCAGGGTGCTACTAGAACAATGCGGGTTTGAGCGATTGAAAAAATTGCTTTCTTGGTTATTTAGTTGTATCATCGTAGTTAGTTAGAAGTAGTCCTACCTGTTGGCAGGACTTATTTTTTTGTCTAAAGATTTACTTATGAAAAGCTAACTAATTTATAACTTATTGTTATCTAACTACCAACTAGATACAAAGAGAGGATTTATATACTCTTATCGGTAACAGTCCAACTTTTTCCTTGTTTCTGAATATCAAAGTTAAGTAATTTACCGATTTCTGCTACTTTCTTTTTGACATCAGTAACGTATTTAGTACTGCCACTAACAGCTTGCTCAAAAAGTATTTTTAACTCTTCTCTATCACTTGTGACACTGTTTTTAGCTGGATTACTCTGTTGCTTATTGCTTCATTCTTTTCTGATAGTTCTTGTTCTAAAGTAGATAGCTTATTGCTCAAATTAGTAATGTATTCTTTTTGAGAATTAATCACTTCCAATAATGATTGATTACCATTAGTATCTATCTCTCTAGCACCCTCTAAAACTAGATTGGCGATCGCCATTGGTACTCTAATAGTTTGAGTTTTGCCAGACTGCCATTTTGGTTTGTATTTAACTAATGATGCTTCGTTGCCTTTTAGATTAGCCATGTTTCACTTGTGTCAGTGTATTATAGCTACAAAGATTATTAATTCTATTCACTTGTGTCAAGTGTTTAAATTCTTGTCAAGATTACTTTGTTTATTCCTCGTCTACGTCTGTATATAAAATTTATGTAATAAATATATGTAATAAATTTCAAACGTGGATTAAACTAACTGCCTGTGTCTATAAAATAAAAACGTATAACGTTTTCGTATAACGTTTTTTAAATACAGGTACTGAATACAATTATGTACTGTTTCTAGCTAAATAAGATTGAGTTTACAGCTAACTTGAGTGTGTACTGCAAACTAATACTAGTTAAAAAGGCAATTATTTCTAGCTGATTGATGTAAGTCAACTTTAAGACTTCAGTTTTTCTAGTTCTTTTTCGAGTTCGTAAATCCTAGTATTAGCTTTCACTAGTAATGCTAGGAGTTCCTTTGTATATTCTCTTAAACCTTGCTCTGATGTATGAGCAAGTATTTTTTTTGAGTTTAGAGCTAGACAGGTATCTTCTAGCTTCTTTAAGGTTATCGCTTCAGATAGCCCTAACCTCTTACGCTTGAGTTTACAGCTATCTTTCTTGCTGGCAGTCCAATATCCTTTTTTATCCTTATTGGCGGTAAAGCTTCCTTGAAAATTATCAAAATGAAAGCTTTTATTGGATTCGAGCCATTGATACCATTTTTCAGCGTTTGGTGGTATTAGGATTTTACCTTGATACTCATCGTGTATTCCGTTGTGATTAATCAAGATTGTTGCTGAGCGCTTAGCCATCTTTCTACAAGTTCTACAAGTTACACAAAACATTTTACCAGCTAATGTGATACTTGTGATACTAGTGGATATTTTCTTAGGCGAACACTTATCCACATTCTAAAAACGTTAAACGTTTTCGTTTAACGAAAAAAATATATGGACATAGAAACAGAGTAAATAGCGTATTTGACAGAATAACCGCTTAGTGATAGAGAAGCGCGGTTATTTTTTTTGGGCGATCGTGCTTTACAGAAAAGATAAATAAATAATTTGTTGATAAAGTTAGGAAATTTTGCTTAGTGCGATCGTGCTTTTGAGGGTATTTTGAGTACAGAGTGAGTACGTCAAATGATTTTAATAGCCGTGTTGCGGGTGAAAGTCCTGTTTTTATTAAAAGACATACGAAAGCTGGCAACAGGACTCGAACCTGCGACCGGCTGATTACAAATCAGCTGCTCTACCAACTGAGCTACGCCAGCACAGTATCCTATACTAATAGATTTTCTTCTGAATTACAAGTCTTTTGGTAAAAAAAAGTTCAAAAAATAGTTTTAGTATTAATTTTGGGGCGTTTGGGGATTGAAATTCATCACAAAACCGTATAAAAGGTTCGGAAAACTACACTACCTAAGAAATATCATCAGCTTGCACTATAGATAGAGATGATACATAAATCTTGAGGGGAAAAAGCATCTTTTAGTTTTAGTCACTCGGACATGTAGATTCTATTACCTAAAAAAAATTTTAGTTTTGTTATTAAATTTGGAGACTCTCATTTATGGCAAAAGTTGTTGGTATAGATTTAGGAACTACTAACTCTTGCGTAGCCGTAATGGAAGGTGGTAAACCTACAGTTATTGCGAATGCAGAAGGTTTCAGAACCACACCATCTGTTGTTGCTTATGCAAAAAATGGCGATCGCTTAGTTGGTCAAATTGCTAAACGCCAGGCAGTGATGAACCCTGGTAATACTTTCTATTCTGTAAAACGCTTCATTGGACGGAAGTATGATGAAGTAACTAATGAAACTAAAGAAGTAGCTTACAAAGTATTACGGGATGGAAATGGTAACGTTAAACTAGACTGTCCTGCACAAAGCAAGCAATTTGCCCCAGAAGAAATTTCTGCTCAAGTTCTACGTAAACTGATTGAAGATGCCAGCAAATACCTAGGAGAGACAGTAACTCAAGCAGTTATCACTGTACCAGCATACTTTAACGACTCTCAGCGTCAAGCAACTAAAGACGCAGGTAAGATTGCTGGGGTAGAAGTACTACGTATTATCAACGAGCCAACAGCAGCTTCTTTGGCTTATGGTTTAGATAAGAAAAGTAATGAAACTATCTTAGTATTTGACTTGGGTGGTGGTACTTTCGACGTTTCCATTCTCGAAGTAGGGGATGGAGTGTTCGAGGTTTTGGCTACCTCTGGTGATACTCACTTGGGTGGTGACGATTTTGATAAAAAAATTGTTGATTATTTAGCAGAAGAATTTCAGAGAAACGAAGGTATAGATCTACGTAAAGATAATCAAGCTTTACAACGTCTAACAGAAGCAGCAGAAAAAGCCAAAATTGAGCTTTCCAGCACTACCCAGACAGATATTAACCTTCCCTTCATTACAGCGACTCCAGAAGGTCCTAAACATCTGGATATGACCCTTACCAGAGCAAAATTTGAAGAATTGTGTTCCGATCTGATCGATCGCTGTGGTATCCCTGTAGAGCAAGCTCTCAAAGATTCCAAACTAGACAAAAGTGGCATCGATGAAGTAGTAATGGTTGGGGGTTCTACTCGTATCCCTGCTGTTGTCGAGCTAGTTAAAAAAATACTTGATAAAGAAGCTAACCAAACAGTAAACCCTGATGAGGTAGTTGCAGTTGGTGCAGCTATTCAGGGTGGTGTTCTGGCTGGTGAAGTAAAAGATATCCTTCTATTAGACGTTACACCTCTATCTCTTGGGGTAGAAACTCTGGGTGGTGTAATGACTAAGATTATTCCTCGCAATACAACTATTCCTACCAAAAAATCAGAAACTTTCTCTACTGCGGTAGATGGTCAATCTAACGTAGAAATTCATGTTCTGCAAGGGGAAAGAGAATTTGCTAAAGATAACAAGAGTTTAGGTACTTTCCGTCTTGATGGTATTCCTCCTGCACCTCGTGGTGTACCTCAAATCGAAGTAACTTTTGATATTGATGCTAACGGTATCCTTAACGTTAATGCCAAAGATAAAGGTACTGGTAAAGAACAATCGATCAGCATTACTGGTGCTTCCACTCTTCCTGATGATGAAGTAGATAGGATGGTAAATGAAGCAGAATCTAATGCTGCTGCGGATAAAGAACGTCGCGAGAAGATCGATCGCAAAAACCAAGCAGACTCTCTGGTATATCAAGCAGAAAAACAACTTAGCGAATTGGGTGATAAAGTTCCCTCTGCTGATAAAACTAAAGCAGAAGGTTTAATTAAAGACCTGAAAGAAGCTGTAGCTGCTGAAGACGACGAAACAATTAAGACTGTCATGCCAGAACTGCAACAAGTTCTTTACAGTATTGGTAGTAACATTTACTCTCAAGCTGGTGGTGCAGAAGCTTCTGGTGCTGGTGCTACTCCTCCTGGTGCTGAACAAGCCTCAAGCAGTAGTGCAAGTTCTAGCACTGATGGAGATGACGTAATTGATGCTGAATTCTCAGAAAGTAAATAAAGGAGTGAAACTCCAGCTAATAGCTGTTAGCTATTAGCTTGAAAAACTTAAAAACCATCAGTAGGGATACTTTTCGGGGTGTCCCTACATTTTTTTAGAGACCAAAAATTAATAAAGGAGAAGCATTGATTAATTTTGAAATAAAAGCTCATAACTGATAAGCTGCTACTTAATTTAATGTGAATTTTTTATTTTGGGCAGAAAAACAGAAAAAATGCAGATAGTTAAGATATCATCGATTGTTGTGAGGGCAAATCAATGAAGTTTAGCGACATTGTGACCAAATTGGGAACATCAGCAGAAATTAACAGTCTTATAACTAATCAACTTCTCAATCCAGATATAGAGGGTATGGCTGCTGTCGATCGAGCTACTGCTAATAATCTCAGTTATATAGAAAGCAGTAAATTTGCTAGCAAGCTGAGTATAACCAACGCTGGTGCTTTGATTTTGCCCCAGGATCGAGAGTTGCAAGAAAAAGCCAGCAAAAAAGGTATTGCTTGGATTTCTACACTACAACCAAGATTAATGTTTGCTCAAGCGCTCGCACTTTTTTATCAGCCTTTTCGTCCTTCTCCTAAGATTCATCCAACCGCAGTCATTGATTCTTCAGCCATCCTAGGGAAAGATGTTTATATCGGTTCTCATGTAGTAATTGAGAAAGGAGTAACTATCGGCGATCGCGTCTGTATTTATCCGAATGTAGTTATTTATCCTGATGTAGAAATTGGAGATAACACAGTTCTCCATGCTAATTGTACTATTCATGAGCGCAGTAAAATTGGCTCAAATTGTGTAATTCATAGTGGGGCAGTTATTGGTGCAGAAGGATTTGGCTTTGTTCCCACTGCTGAGGGTTGGTTCAAGATGGAACAGTCTGGCTATACAGTCTTAGAAGATGGAGTTGAGATAGGTTGTAATAGTGCTGTCGATCGTCCTTCGGTGGGAGAAACAAGAGTTGGGCGTAATACTAAAATTGACAATCTAGTCCAGATTGGTCATGGTTGTCAAATTGGTCAAAACTGCGCTATTGCAGGACAAGCAGGTTTAGCTGGTGGAGTAACCGTTGGTAATCGAGTTATGTTGGGTGGACAAGTAGGAGTAGCAAATCAAGCCAAAATTGGCGATGGCGCGATCGCTGCTGGTCAAACGGGTATTACTAGTAACATTGCTGCTGGCGCGATCGTTTCTGGTAATCCTGCTTTACCTAATAAATTATCTTTGAAAATCTCTGCTATTTCTAAACGTCTACCCGAAATGTATCAAATCATCAAAGAATTGAAGAATAAAATCTAGAAAAGCAACTTTAAATAATATAATCAATCCTGATTATTGATTGTATTATTAGGTACTAAAGCTTAAATCTTACAAAAAATAAAATCTTTACAATTAAGCATTATTTTTAAAGCTATTAAGAAATAAATAGTTAATAATTTAAAAGGACAATAAAGTAAAAAATCATCAATCAAATGACCGATCTTTCTTTTTACTTTCTTAGTTTATATTTAAAGATAGTAGTTTATTTTTGAAGGTTAAAAAATGTGTTGTCAGTTACAAATAATTTTATTGTTTTATCCCATAATATAGTGTAACTCTAGATACAGCAGTTAAAAGTTGATGGTTATTACTCAAAAGTTAGGTATTTTTCCTGAACAAAAAATATGCTAAGTAGTTTATAAAAGGAGAATGTCTCTAGAGTAGTTAGCAGCAAATACTATTAAGTATGTAAGTATAGAAAACAATAGCAAACAAAAAAAATGTTTTCTAGAATACATTTTTTTTATTGTTAAAGCCATCTTATAGGAGTAAATTCTTTTATCTTTAAAACTGCTTTAACCTTTTGTCAAGATTGTGTAAATTCCATAGTTGAGAGTAGATATCCGTAATTTAACGGATTATCCTTGAAGAAATAAAACAAAAAATTAAGTGTTATCTGGTGTAGTTCAAAATTGAGTAAAATGAATAGTACAGTATTACATAGAGAAATTACCGCTTTTCAACCTAAGGGATATGTAAGTGCAGCTAATGCAGAAGAGTTTTTAGGAGAACTTACTGATGCCGTCAAAAATCAATCAGACTCTATTTTATTAGTAGACATGGGAGAAATAGAGTTTATGGATAGTGCAGGCTTAATGGCTTTAATTAAGGGTTTTCGTTTAGCCCAAAGTTTGAATAGACGTTTCAGTATTTGTTCTGTCGCTCCATCAGTCAGAATAGTATTTGAACTTACCCAATTAGACAATGTGTTTGAGATTTTTGATAGTCAAGAAGACTTTCAAGCAACATTAGCTTAATGTTAATTACCGAGAAAAATCATAAAGTGGTAGCCATCAAATTATAATTTGGTGGCTACTAGTTTTTAACAGGGTTCGGTATTAATTATCCTAAGCTGCTTGTACATTTAATCTATTACTTGAGATTGAGCAAATACTAACTTCAAAAACTCTAATAAATGGGTGCTTCTAGACAATGACGAAACATATTTAAGTAAGCAGGAGCGACACTTTCCCAACTAAAAGTTTTTTTGACATATTCTCTTCGTTGAATCATAAGTTCAGGCATTTGTGGTTGTTTAATTAGGTCAGCTAAGGCTTGAGTTAAAGAACCAGACTGAGCTAAATCGGTGAATATTCCTTGTTCTTGGAGAACATAACGCATTACAGGATAATCATGAACTATACAGGGTAGTCCATGCATTAATGCTTCTAAATAAACTCTGCCAAAACCTTCTTTAAGAGAACCAAGCACAAAAATATCTGCTGCCTGATAGTATTTCTGTACTTGCTCATAAGAAACAGAGCGAGCAGTAAAATTTTCTTGACCCAGATGTTGTTCCGCTAATTGGACAATGGGAGGACTGTTTTCATCCATATGTCCCAGCATTACCAAGTATGGTCTAGGTTCTGGTAATGCAGCAACTTCTCTAACTATATAGTCCATCCGTTTATGGGTAGAACTAATCCAGCCAACACTCAAAATAAGAGGACGATTAGTAGGTAATTGAAGTTGTTGTCGCAGTTGAACTTTAGCTGCTGGTTCATAGATAGGTTTTCCCTGGGGAACATTGATACCGTAGGGAACTAGAGAATGCTTGTTAGCTGATTCTCCTGCTTGGAGAGCTATATCACGGTAAAGAGGTGCAACTTGTTGGACATGATCAGTGCGGGAAAAAGGAGGACTACAAGGACCACCATTAGAAAAGAGTAACCGATAGTTTACGCCAATTAGTTTGCGCCAACGATAAAGCTGGAAACCTAAATTAGAATCACTATAAAAAATAATATCTGGTTTATTTCTTCTAATTTCCCTAACTAGAGGGAGAAAAGAAGATAATTGTTCTACTACATAACCATTGCGCTTAACTAGTTTACCCAAACAAGAAGCTATTTTGCTATTGCGGGACAAGTTCCAAAGTCGATGTTCGTCTAGTTTGTCTTCTCCTGCGCCTTTAAATAGTTTGATGCTTAGTCCTTCTGAACCGTGTAATCCATCAAAACATTCTCTGGCAAAAGTTTCTATACCTCTGTTAATAATACCTACACCGGTGCAGACTAGATGTACTTTGATAGGTGGATTATAATTCATGGGAAATCTTGATTAAATTCGATCGAGAATTAAATAAAACTGCTTAGTTGTAATTCTTGCTTTAATAATTGATTGATAGATTCAGGAATAGGTTGCAGTCCAGCATCATCGGGGAAAGATGGTCTTTTACTATCCAAAATAGGTAGCAAAAAGGTGTGAACTAATCTTTGTACTAAACGGATATGAATTGGTTTAAGATGATTGGTAAATTGATACCTGGGTAACTTTGTTCCTGATTGCCAGTATTGCAGTTGAGGTTCGTCATCACTAACTACAAATTTTTGCCAGTCTGCTTGTGACCAATGATGTTGTTCTGGTCTAGCCCAATTCTGACGATTAGTAGCATCTGCCATCATAATTGCTCTTAGACGGCAACGGCGTTCTAGCTGCAGGGGGTCGCGATGAGGATAATGACGAATTGGTAATCTTTCTCTAGCGACAAAGCCAGCGTTAATAGGAAATGAACAGTTGATGGGCCATTTCATAGTCCTGCGATAACGACATAAGCGAGGTTCACTATAGTAACTGGGGATAAAGTAACGACGACGTTCTGCTATGGGTTTTCTGCGGTCAGAAATCGTCTCTTCTCCTTTTTGCCAAGCTTCGACTTCTTTCTGGGTTAGCCGAAAGTCATAATACTGATGATAAACAATTGTTTCATGTTGCTTTAGATAAGTTTTGACAAATTCAGGAGGCGGAATATGGTGAAACTCATCAGCATCTACTCGTAAAAACCAGTCTCCATCTTGCATTTGTTGACGAGCATGGTGGAACATATAACCCCTAATTTGGGTATCAGAAAAGTAGACAGGCTCTTGACGAATAGGAATAATCCGCTTATCTTGGCAAGCAATATCTTGAACTATTGACCAAGTTTCGTCAACACTACCAGTATCAAAAACATAAATGGTATCGCACCAGGTAAGAAGATGTTCTAAGCATTGCTGAATAATGTCTGCTTCGTCGCGGACTGGAAGTAAGGCGTGAAATTTCATATTCCTGGTTGAAAATAAGATTTAACTTGAGTAAAAGAGATAATTTGTTGTTGTTTTAACTGACGATATAGTTGAAAACAATTTATCTCAACAGGAAAACGCATTTTTTGCTGAGAAAACAACAATTTAAATCCTTGATAAAATCCTTTAATCATATTATGTATACGACCAACTTTAATGCCATACCACATACCTTTAATTAATGTTCCTAAAAGATAAGGGATTAATAATTTCAAAGGAGTATTACAGAATAAAAAGACAATATCGTTTTGCCGACCAAAAATATCAGCTTTGGCAGAAATACGGTTGGGTGGCTGTAAATGATGAATCGGGTCTGCTGTTCCTAATCGTACAAAATAGCCTTGCTGGAGTAAACGAATTGCGATATCTCCTTCTTCTCCCATATAGAAAAAAAACTCACGATAACTACCAGCATCTAAAAACTTTTGGCGATTTACTGCATGAGAAGCAGCAACAAAAGCATGAGTTAAATAGATGTTTTTTTGATCGGGTGCTTGAGTATTAATGATGTTATTTTGCAGAATATTAATAAAGGGGATAGCGACAATTGCCGTTTTTTCGTCAAACTCTGTTAATGTTTGTTCGATAGTATGAGGAGATTGCAAAATTGAGTCATCATCTAAAGGAAAAACGATCTCAGTTTTTGCTAGTTCAATTCCTCGGTTACGTTGATAGCAAGGACCTTTATTTTCTGATGAACGATAATATTTAAGATTAGGAAATTCTGTCGCCATCATAGTGTTTGTTCCATCGGTTGAAGCATCATCCATAACAATGATGTCGATAGGAACAGTTTGCTTTTGGGCTGCTTGAATTGCCTGTCGTAGAATATCTTGACGATTATAAGTAGTAAAAACAATAGTTGCTGCTGGTTTCATATAACTTCAATTTAAGACCTGTAGTAATCTTGTTTGATAACTAGTTAAACTGCCCAATTCAGATATTTTTAGGGCTTGTGCATTCATTTGTTGTAATAATTCAGGTTGAGAGATTAATAATTCTAGTTTGCTAACAATTGCCTCTACATCTCGAATCGGCACTATATAGCCATCGATATTGTCTCGTACAATAGAACCAGTATTCGGAGTGGTAATAACAGGTAGTCCACAGGCTAATGCTTCGTAAGTTACTGTCGCTGAACCTTCACAGATAGAAGGTAATAAAAAGACATCTGCCCAGGCATAATGTTGATGAATTTGCGATCGCGGTACTTGTCCGACTAACTCTAGGTTTTCTTGTAAAATAGAAGTAGCTTGGGCAGATACGTTAATGGGTCCTACCATCCGAAAAATGGCTTTTCCCTTTAATCTTTTTGCTGCTTCCAACACATAAGGAGTTCCTTTCCGTAGCCCTACAGAACCAATAGTCAATACTCGCAAAGGACTATTATGAGTTTGTTTCGGGGCAACCTGAAACTTAGTGTCTACTCCATAGGGAACAACAACACAGCGTTTTACTGGACCACCGCATTTACCAATACTATCGCGGACAAACTCTGAACCACAAAGGATTATATCTGCTTGTGACCATTCTTGTTGCTCTCGATCGATATATTCTTGGCAATACTCATCTTTTTGCATCGGTTCTGACCAACCTGGATGAAGTTCTTGCTCTTGTTGCAGGAGACTATATTCTATTCGGTGAGGGGCGATGGTTTGTTCCATAATCCCTTTTAAACCCTTCTTTTTAGCAGCTTGAAGTAACTCTAATCCTGCCGTATTAAAGGTATAGATACCAGTTCCTCTCAATCCTTGTTTTAGAACTAGTTGATTAAAAGTTTTTCCTGCCCATAAAAAGGTTTTAGTTACTTCAGTACGAGAAAAAGCTTGGCGTAAACGCTGAACATATTCAAATCCAAAACCAGAAAAAGTCGTAATTAGCTTCGTTGGTATATCTTTGGGTACACGACCAGTTAAACGGGCTAAAGATTTACTCTGTAACTGGGGGGGAATTAAGCGGAGATATTTAGGAAAACCTTTAACAGCACAAATATCAGTATAGAAATGTTCGAGCATTTTTTCTTGATGCAAGATGCGAGGGATGGCATAATGACCCCGTGCGCCTAGTTGAGCCACCAGTAATTTTTGCTCAGTAAACATAAGTATAATCTCTTACTAAAGTGTTAGTTGGATTTTGATTAATTATTTGCAAAAAAGTATTAGTTGCCTGATGTAAACTACAACTTTGCTGATACCAAGCATGAATTTTTTTTGACCATAAATTGAATTCATATTGAGAATTAATTTCAAAGTCATTATTCTTCATATAAATAAATCCTGGATAACCGAAACAATTAAGAGCAGCTTCCATTGACTCGTTACCCATAACAGGAATCACTCCATGAGCAGAAGCATTGGCAAAAACTCCTGATTTAAAAATCAAATTAGGATTATCTGCTTGCGGGGTATTAAAGTAATATTGATAGCAAAATTGAGCGTCAGCAAAAAAGTTACTTACTTCTTGAGCAGAAATATCGGGATAGTAATCTACATTAATAGCTAATTGTTTTAACTGAGCTACTAGTTTAACTATATTGTGACTAGGATAACCTCCAATGATATTAACTTTATTAATAGGTAAAGATTTTTTAATTATTGGTAGATTTTGAATAAAATTAAGAGTGTTTTTAATCAAATTATCCGTAGAACCAAAAAGTACCCAATGACCTTTTTGCTTGTCTTGTACTTGTTCCCATTTAGGTTCTCTAATATTAGAAAAAACAGGTATTTTATGAATTTTAGCTAGAGGATGTAGTTGTTTTATTTGCTTTTCAACTACTAGATTGCTACAAACTAAGATATCGGCTAGTTTGATTAGCGATCGCATATAGTAGTTTTGCCACGGTCTTAAACAATAGTCTATTCTTCTGGGAATGTGGGGATAGAGAAACTCATGAAAAACAATGATGATTTGAGTAGAGGGATGAAGCTTTTTGAATTTCTTGAGAGATTTAGTTAAATGGAAAGCTAGATGATATCTTTTATAATTCCGTTCGTCAATAAATCTGTCATAAATACCTCGATCAAAATGGATTAAGACCACATTATGACTTGAGTAATTTAGCTTAATCAAATCACTTAATCCTGTTTCTAAAGAAGTTTGTAGCTGGGATAAACTATAGGTGTTAAATCTTGATTCATACTCTATTGGTGCTTTTTCTGGCTTATCTATCAGCAAAAAAGAGGTAGATAGATTGTGGTTAGATTGTAATTGTTCTGCTAACTTATAAGCATAATGACCAATGCCATTAAGACTAGGAGGAATTTGTTCTGTAATTTGAATTAAATTGATATTCTCCATAGTATTTTAAATACTACTTTTTTAAATTAAACTTGTATGACTCTTAATTCTTCTGTAAATAGGTAACAACAGATATTTAACCAAAGGCATTTGCTGAATGCGATTTCTCAAAGATTGATAATGAGTCAAAGCATCCATCAATTTAAACAATTCTTTTTTGGCAATTTCTTCTCCTCCATATTTAGCAACTAATAAAATTATTTCTGCTCTACTATATGCTCCTTGACCAATAGTTTTACTACCTTGATGAACCAGAGCATGAGAGAGACTTCGATCGATTTGAGCAAAAGTATATTTTTGACTAATATCTAACCACAACTTTAAATCCATACAGTAGTCAAGTTCTAGATCCAAAGGTCCACATTCTTGCCATACTTTTCTCGTAAAAAAACATGATGGTTGCAAGAAATTACTGTAACTCATCCAATCTAAAAAAGCAGTAAAATTAAGCTCTGGAGACTCAATTTGATTTAAAATTTCCCCTTTTTTGTCAACACTATTTCCAATGCCAACTAATGCCCCTACTTGCTCTTGCCACTGATAAGAACCTACAGTTTTTAAAGCTTGAGGAAGATAATAATCATCACTATTTAACCAGGCTAGAATTTGTCCGCTAGCTCGACTAAAACCTTTATTAATAGCATCACTTTGACCCTGGTCTTTTTCGCTGACCCAATAGTCGATCCAAGGTTCATATTTACGTATAATTTCAACAGTTCGATCGCTACTGCCACCGTCAATGACAATATATTCTAGATTAGGATAACCCTGAAGCAAAATTGAGCGAATAGTTTTCTCGATAAACTCCCCTTGATTGTAGCTAGGAGTAACAATACTAATACGGGGCCATTGATTACCATCAGGCATTTTAGCAGGTAAAGGTTTACTTGCTTCTGTCCAGGGCCATCCTGTTTTGCCTTGAGGTGGAGTGGGTAAGTCTTGGAGAGTAGGAGTAGATTGGAGAAGTAACATGGAGTAATTAATATTTAATAGCTAAAATATTGATATTCTTAACAGAGATGAATTTAAAATAGTCTAAGCATAATAATAAGCTATACTCTAATTTTTTCTTTGAGTTTATTAGTAGTATTATTAATCTTTCCATAGACATTATTCAAGAGTTTAAAATTATCTAGATCGCGTTCAAAATTAGTCGAAATTAGATTAACTTTTTGTGTCAAGATTTCTTCTGCATATTGATAAAGCTCAATATCTATACTATTTCTATCTTTAATAATAGATATTGTGTTTTTAGGAATATTTGCATACACATTTTTTTTGGTGTTGATATTATTTTTTACATAAAAAATATTTTTCCAGTCAAACATTTTTTGTAAAACAATCAATGTCTCATCAAATTTTTCTGTTAACCCGACTACAGAAAAATTATCTGTTAAATTTTGCTTGGCTTTTGTTAATGCCTGTAAAGATTTTTGTTCATTATCAATGTCTTGACCATCTAAACCCGCTATCAATCTAGTTTGACCATTAATCAGTTCTTTTGATATATCACTACTAACATAGTCATGAAGACTCATATTAGCGTTCTTAACTCTTTTATGAAGATAGTGATTTGGCTCTCGTAAAACATAATAGTAATGAGAAATTACTCGTTTAATCGGATTACGCAAAAGAGTTATATAAGTAGATGGTTGAGGTAAAAACTCATGAAGACCAAAATACATATGTCCATTTAAAAGTCGAATTTTTTTTCTGTTTTCTTCAGTAAGATGTTTGAATTCTTCAATAGAAGAAAAAACTCGATCGCCGTTAATTTGAAAAATATTCTCTGACTTATACTGCCTTAATAAAATTTGATTTAGTGTTGTTCCCGCAGTTTTGGGGATATGAAGAAAAATAACCGATGGTTTTGGTTGAAGACTTTTGATTGAATTCATAGAAAATACCTTGCATTTAGACAACAGATTGATAAACATCGAGAGTTTGGGCTACAGTTTTATCCCAGCTAAATAATTTTGCTCTTTGATAGCCTTTCTCAATCAAGCGATCGCGTTGTACAGAATTATTGACTAGAGATAGTAAAATATCAGCGAGATCGTCTGTTGATTGGGGATTAAATAATATTCCTGCATCGCCTACAACTTCAGGAATACTGGAAGAATTAGCAGCAATAACTGCCGTACCACAAGCCATTGCTTCTAAAGGAGGAATACCAAAACCTTCATAAAGAGAAGGATAGACAAAAGCAAGACTATGACGATAAAGTTTAGCTAGATGTCGATCGCTAGCAAATGGATAATGCTCAAGGCGATCGAGTAAGTTAAGTTCAGTCAGAAGTTGTTGTTCTTGTTCATTAAAAGGTGAACCAACTACACAAAGAGTGATTTCTGGTTCTACAGAGACAGCTTGAGCAAAAGCATAAACTAAAGTATCAAAGTTTTTATAGCCAGCATTGCGACTACCGACATAGAGATAATAAGGTCGATGAGGAACTGGTTCAGAACCGTCAGCCATAGTTTGATCTATTTCCGAAGCCAAGTAAGTAACAGTAACTTTTTCCTCTGGTACAGAATATAACTCTAATAAATCTTTTTTGGTATTTTCAGAAATACAAATAATGACATCTGCTGATAATATTGCTTTTTTCTTTATTTCTATTTGCTGACCATCAGCATCCATTTGTTCGGCAAATAGCTCATGAATCAGATCGTACACAGTCAAAACTATAGGCTGTTTAGACTGATTCATCTCTTGACGAGAAAGTAAAGAGTAATAAGTAGGATGTAAAACACCAAAGCGATTAAAGCAACTAACAGCTTGAAAATAATACTGTTCTAACCAATAGCAAATACGTCCTGGTTTAAATCCAAATCTTTGATAGAAAAAAGTTTTGAGATTCTTATGTTCGGGAAAATTAACATTGCGGAGTTGGGCAGTAGTAATAGCAGGAGTAATGTTTTCTGGAAGTCTGCTAATGAGGTTGGCAAAATAGCGATTGATCCCTCCCGCAGCTTGGTCTGCATATATTTGTCCGTCGTAGAGAATTTGCATAATTATTTGTTTTTTGTCATTGGTTATTGGTTATTTGGTTACAAAGTTAGATAATTAGGAATTTTTAAACTCAGAAACTATTGAGAAAGATTAGAAAATAAATTTGTATCTTTGCTTTTGCACCCGCAAAATTATCCATAGTTGGCGTAGTGGGGAGGGTAAATAAGGTTTCAACAAACTTCTAAAAGCTAAAATCCAAGAGATTGGCATCTCCAATTGTCGCCAGCTAACCCATAGCAACCTTATTCCTACTAATGTCTGTCGAGAACGTAGATAGTGAAGAGCTAGTTTACTCAATCGTATGCCCCAAATTCTTGCTCCTGCGGGATGATTGCTTAATAAGTCCCAGAATGGCTGAAGTAATTGAATATCTTGCCATCGCAGCAAAGCTTCTTGACCAAGATTGTTATACCACCATTGTTGATAAGATTGGGGATCTAGTTGTTCTAAATATGCCCACCAAAAACGCTCATAAGCTTTTTCATCCAGATTTGCAGCTTGTGCTGACAGACTTTCTTGTATAGCTCGCCAAGAAATTTTTTGTGAACATAAAAGTTGCTGTTTACGCTTGAGTTTAGTGATGGCAGCAGGATTATCTTTGCGATACTGTAAACAGATCTCTGGTAAGGTTGCTAAACGAGAGATACGACTAAATCTCCACCAAAGATCGTAGTCTTCCGCATGGCGCATTTCCTCATTGTATCCCCCTAATTGAAGCAGTAAATCTCTTCTCATCGTCATCGAGGAATGCCACAAACAGCAATTAACTAGAAGGTAAGCATGCAATCCTTCGTGGTCTGTGGATAATAAATATTGTTCTAAAACTGTATCATTTCGATCGATAAATTCTACAGCAGAGCCTAACGCACCAACTTCTGGATGAGCATCCAAAAAATCTACTTGTAGTTGCAGACGATTTGGTAAAGAGATGTCATCTGCATCCTGACGAGCAAGATATTTTCCTTTGGTGGCAGCTATTCCTTTGTTTAAAGATTTTTCTAAACCGAGATTATCTTCATTTTGAATTAAGACAATGCGAGCATCTTGGTTACAATACTCCGTCAGAATATGCCAACTGCTGTCAGTTGAACCGTCATCAACAATGACAAACTCAAAGTCTTTAAAGGTTTGCCCTAAAATACTTTCTACGGCTTTTCTTAAATAGGTTTCCCCATTGTAGACACACATTAAAATACTGACTTTAGGATTGGATTTATTCATAACCTAGTTGAGTAAAAGTAACACCCTATAAGATGATCCAAGAAATTAATTTTAAGAAGATAATATTTTTTTCCTAAAATCTAACTTGCGTAATATTGTTAGTTCTATTCCCCATAACTGAGCAGTCATAATCACAAATCTTTTCCAGGAAAATAACTGCTGTACTAATCCATCAAAAATTATTTTCTGACAATAGAATTTTCTTGTTCCATCTTTCAGTAAAGATGGGATTACCGTATCTAGTAAAAAAGCTGTAGTGGCTTTTGATGAAACATAGGCTCGACATTGATTAATAAAGCTTTCTGAAAGTCGATAGTCAGGTGTCCTCCCCACATGTTCTAAGGTAGGATCTCCATTCCAAATAGTCAGAGGTTGTTTAAGAAAAGAAAATGATGCTCCTACAGCTTCTAGTCGCAGACAAAAATCCCAATCTTGATGTTTTCTAAGATTTTCTCGAAAAAGATTATCTATAGCAAGAGAACGGTGAAGCATTAAGGTACTAGTTATTGCTTGACCATTATTACAAAATAAATAATCTCCAAGAGGTTCTGTTAATTCCTTACCTCTTTTAGGAACAAAAAATTGATCGTCAAAAGCATTATAAGTAGATTCAGAAATCCCTGATGCACTATAAAAAGCTTGGGTATAACTAACTACTTTGTGAGGATTAGAAGATTGTTTAATTGAAGCAAGTTGTAATTCTAGCTTGTTATTAACCCACACGTCATCAGAGTCTAAAAAAGCAATATATTCACCTTCTGCTGCTTTAATACCTGTATTACGAGCAGCAGCACCTCCTTGATTGGTTGAGTGAAGAAAATAACGAATTCGTGCATCATTAATACCTTCAACAACTGTTTTAGTATTATCTGTGGAGCTATCATCAACAACAATAATTTCTAAATTTGTATAAGATTGCTTAAGTACACTATTAATAGTTTGACCAATTAAATCAGCGCGATTGTAAGTTGGAATAACAACACTAATAAGAGGTTTTTTAACAAACTTTTTCACCGTGATTAATCCTTCCTCAGAAGAGTTATGTTAGACAAAAATCAGTTTAGATTAGCAAAAAGACGAGATATTTTATGCTTAAACCCTCGATAAACCCCCTTAAATCCTAAATACTTAATATCTAGCCACCTATTCCATAAATGCCACCAAAATTTATTATTAGAACAAGTCTGTTGAGTATAGCCAAACATTTCTAGATAATCCCCTGCAATCCAGTTAAATCTCTGATGTAACCCTTTATTCCAATGACTATATCGCATCAAAGGATTAAAATCTTTGCTTTTTTCTACTGTTTGCCAATGTACTTTCCCTATTTTTTCCTTGAGTTCAGAAGAACCTCTTACTGGTAAGTTTAATGCTTTATTAAAGTCATATTTTTTCGCATCTAATCCTAAAAAAGAAAAAATATTGTTTAATTCTTTTTCAGTCTTTGTAAAAATATCTTCATATTTAACTATTAAATATTTACGATTGAACTTTTTAAACTCAGTTTCAGCTTTAATAATAGTTTGAGCAGCATTTGCCCATGCTCTTATCTCTTGTTCATAACTTCTATCAAAAGTTTTAACACTAGATTCAACAACTGAACGTCCATCACGAATAATGATTAGTAAGGGAGAGTAAGGAAAAAGCTTAAAAAAATATGGTAAGTTTTTTACGCTTGGTGTTTTTGTTATCCTTATTTTAGGAGATTTATTTAATGAATAATCTAAATCATAACTTTCTGTTTGTTGATTATGTTTAGTTTCTTGAGAGTTTAAAAATGAAGTCAGACTACTACCAAAACATTCATAAAGCTTTTCAGGAGAACCTACAATTTTGTCAATTTTCCAATACTGCCAAATGCGATCAAGAGAATCAGCAAACTTAATTAATAAATCAGCATGAGCCATAAAGAAATCTTCAGGAATTAATGTAGCATCACAATCTGGATGTAGAGATAGAAGATCGCTAAGAAAATTGGTTCCACTTCTTTGACTAATTCCCAAGATAAAAATTGGCTCATTATTTAATATAGATTTACTATCTTTTTTAGCCTCAATTAGCATTTAATAAAATCTCCTATTGTTTGCAGTATGAATAAACTTGATAAAGTTGATATCCAATTTTTGACCAGTCATACTTTTGAGCAAGTGCGTAAGCTTGAATAGACATCTGCTCCCACTTTTTATCGGTAGTATTTAAAGCTTGATTGATTGTTGCTAATAGATCATAATCTTTTTCATAGCAATAACCTTGTTCACTATCACTGATAAGTTCAGTGATAGCTCCTCGTTGGGGAACAATGACAGGCCGAGCAAACGAGAGTGCTAAAAGAACAGAACCAGAGTTGAGTATTTTTTGATAGGGTAAAACAACCCAATCACAAGCATTCATGTATATTTGAATATCCTCATCTGGAATAAATTGGAGTCGAAGACGAATTCTAGAATCTCTTTGGGCAGCTTGCTCAATTTCTGCACATAAATCAGAATCGTAAGGAATCCCAGCTATTAATAACACCACATTAGAGTCTTTGAGTTGATTGAATGCAGCTAACAGGTGATTAATACCTTTGTAATGTCTCACCATCCCGAAATATAATAGTACTTTTTGTTCGAGAGCAATACCTAAGTTAAGGCGAGCATCTTTTCTACTGATTTGATTAGGATACGAACCAATATAGTTACCGTGAGGAATGATATGAACTCTTTTTGTACGTCCATACATACGTTTAAATTCCTGTCGACTATATTCGCTCATAACGAGAACATCATTAGAAAGGCGACTTAAAAGCCAACGTAGAATATATTCGATAATTGGAAAATTATTCTCATGGGAATGGGTATTATGAATAGTCCAAACTATTTTGTTACCGAATAATTTCAGAACAATAAGATTGCGAATAGTTCTTAAAAATGAACTTAAAGTTTTATATTTACTGCCAACGTCAAGGTAACATAACACTCTAACCCAATGAAGATGAATTATTTTATTCCGGTGTCTTGCTGCTATTAATTCAGAAAAAAAACAATTAACTTGAAAAGCCTCTATTTCTACATCATAATCTTTTAGAGAAGACCACAAACAAGTTAAATACTTGTTTTCCTTGGTATGTACACGAGGTGTCAGAACTCTAATTTTGGTTTGAGAATCTGAAGATACCAAAGGAGCAAAAACTGGAATTTTAGATGGAGAATTGAGCATTTTATTTTGGCAAAAATCATAAAAAATTAGTAGTTAATTGATGAATAGATAATTCTTCAATTCCTATTTAGTGTTATGGCAATAATATTTGAGATGTTCGTCAAAAATTTTTGAGATGGAAAGTTGGCTTCGGAGCTTTGCCACAGAGGGTTCTTCACCATGTTGTGACACGGTTATAAGTTGGTTAATGGATTGAGCTAAGGCTGTTGAGGTATAAGGAGAAAATGTTTTAATCGCATCCCGTTCAAGTTTGTTGTACTGAGCTATTTGAGGCAAATCGTAAGCCAAAATTGGACAAGCAACTGAAATCCAAGTGGATAAAGAACTTGAAGCAGAAAAGAATTTAAACGGACAAACGGCAAGGTCGGTAGCAGCTAGGTAAATTTCTAATTCTTCTTCAGATAGGTAGCCTGTAATTCTTAAACGATCGTTAACTTCTTTTGCTTTAGCCTGTGACCAAAGCTGCTCTATGTAATGCTCATGACCAGGAGCTGCTCCTCCCGCAAAAATAACTTTTACGTTTTGTGGCAGTTCAGGTAGAGCATTAATTAGTAATTCATAGCCTTTGCGACTGTGAATAAAGCCTAAAAGTGTCACTACTATACTTCCATCAAGGTTTAATACTGTTTTAGCTTCGGCAGATTTAATCTTTAAAGAACGTTCTTCTACAAAATGAGCTACAACTTTAGTTTTGCGGTCATCAATGACACTTAACCGCTCTGCCTCTTCTTGAGTGCAAACTACGATTAATTTAGCTTGATTGATTAGCCAGCGAAAAGGAAAAGCCTTCGATCCATACATATAGCGCATAAACCTTAATGGATGTCTGGGAATTTGCAGACTAGAAGCAAATGATTCTTGGGTTTGAGTAGCTTCTTGCTTGACGGGGAAAATATAGTCTCGAAACTGACTCAACAAAGTTTTCAAGGCATTTGTAAGATTTGGCGGTGGATTGTATACATCATGAAGTGTAGTAACCAGAGGACGTGGACAATAATGTTTGAAACACTGGAGGTAATTTAGCTGTTCCCAGCTTGTTCCCCAGAGTTGTTTATTGTTTGCCAGGCTATATTGAATATGAACTATCTCAGCTTCATTGAGTTGCTTAGCTGCATCCGCTAGCTTTTCTAAATTATGCTTTTTGTCTTCTGTAAGCAGAACGCTAGCTTCTAAAACTTTTAAATTATCTTTTTTGTGTGCTTCATTGGCTAGTAAACGTCCATAACGGCAAATACCATGTTGGCTTGGTCCATTATGTAAGTAGCCAACTGTCATTTTATTTGCCATAGTAATCTCTGTTTAAAACTATTGATAATACGCACAACATCTTGTTTCACTGCTGCCAAACTCTTTTTTAACCATATTTGTATGGGGTTTGTCTGGGTTTTATAACCAAGATGCTTCATTTCTAACCACACAATATTTTCAATATCAGATACCATCTGTTTTGACAGTTCTGTTCGCCAACTATTTAACAAAGTCTTGTCTATTGGTTTTTTAGAGTCAGCTTTCCA
Source organism: Xenococcaceae cyanobacterium MO_188.B29 (assembly GCA_030065155.1). Lineage (GTDB taxonomy): Bacteria > Cyanobacteriota > Cyanobacteriia > Cyanobacteriales > Xenococcaceae > JASJDJ01. The sequence continues at coordinate 5,812 of JASJDI010000068.1, read as the reverse complement.
AGGTTCTCTTACCGTATTGACTGTTAAACAATCTTTTTGATGGTAGTTCATCATGACAGAATGAAACTCTACATTCAAAAAGCGACAAAGATTATGCAGGTTTTCTTCTGGTGCTGTTATGAGTTTTTCATAACGTAAAGTAAACAATGAAGCTTTGACCAAATCAGGACAAAGTCTGGCAGTAGCCATATAGCGTCGCCAAACTTCCGCGTCTTTAGCTAAACTACCATTAGACCAAGGAACTTTTTGCCAGGATTTAACTACTGCACGGGGATCGCGTACTATATGAATGAAACGAGCAGAGGGAAAAAATTGCTGTAATGTTTCCATGTATAGGAGATGATTCGGTGTTTTTTCCCCAACAATTTTTACTTTTCTTTGGCTGGCAAACTGCTCTAATATTAATTTAAATAGTGATGGATAATCTCTGCTGTTGTTCCAGGCAATTTCGCTAAATTCCACCGCATTTAGTTCCATTTCTTGAAATTCAGGTAAATTGATAATATCTTCGATCAGTCGATTATAATTTGAATCTATGCTCAAGTTTCCATAGCTTTCTCGTTGAAGCCAAAACTTTCTAATAAAAAAGGTTTCTGGAGCGATCGCCATATCAGGATGAGCGTCTAGCATTTGCTGAAGCAATGTTGTTCCAGAACGAGGACAGCCAACAATAAAAATAGGAAATTGAATTTTTCTCCGCATATTTGCTTGATAAGAATAAAATATTGATTTAAATGATGCTTTTTTCGGTAGAGTATACGATTTGTTTTTGTTCTATTGCTTTTTTTTTAATATGTTTGATGACTTTTGCTGGTACTCCTGCAACTACAGTAAAAGGTGCAACATCCTTTGTAACTAAGCTACCAGCAGCTACTACAGCATTTTGTCCGATAGTACAAGGTCCAATAACAGTTGCATTAGTAGCAATCCAAGCTCCTTTTTCTATTACAATATCTCGTCCCTCTTTAGGAGCAGTATTCATTCTTTCCTCTCCAAATTTCATAAAATCGTGTGTTCCAGTAATCAAACATACATTTTTACCAAAAAAAACATAATCATCTATGTACACTTCGCCAGAATTTGTATTGACTAAAAAATTATTCTTTTTAGCAAGATCAGATATGTGTAGTCTTTGTTTTGGACCAACAATCATTGGTTCTGTCAAAAATATCTTTTGTACTTCTTGTTTGAGTTGTTCAAGAATAATTTGAATAATTTTATTTTTTGTTTGATAGTAAATATATTTGAGTGTATTCATGATATTAATTATCTATTTTAAGGTTGATAATTACTTAATTATTGAATATCAATAAGGTATTAGAATATGATTAATTATTTATTGATTAAAACTTTCCACGCTCGTGGTTGATAGAACAAACACCTGCTCATACTTTCTTTGCCAATTACCTTAAATCTAAAAGATGAAACTTTATCTAATTCATAAAGTGAGCCTTCTTTTATAGAAAAATCTAAATTGTATAATCCTGGTTTTAAGCCAAGATATGGTAATTGAAGTTGTATGTGATGTTTTCCTGGTGGTAAAGCTAATGGTTGATTATCATTAAAGCTACTTATATGTAAAACTAGGTCATTCTCTCCCATCATTTCTCTGATAGCGACAAACAAATTAATATTTTTGCTTTCTTTATGTATTTGGCATTCTATAGATAAAATCGTTTGCTCACCACTTACAAGCGACTCAATTGTATTCCCTAAAACATCTTGAAACTGCACAGAAAGTATATCTAAACCAAAACTTTCACTTTTTGTCTTTTCTGGCAAAAATATTGAACCAAAACTTTGTTTTCTACCATTCAAAAAAAACAAATCTTCTTCGTATATTGTCATAATTTCATGTGTACTGCCAACTTCAATTAAATTACCATTTGATAAATATATTGCTGATTGGCATACATTTAATATTGACTGAGAATTATGGCTAACTAAAATAAAAGATTTACCTGCTTGAAGTAAAGCATATAGTCTACGTTGACATTTTTGTCTAAACCTTACATCACCTACAGCCAGTACTTCATCGATCAATAAAATATCTGGTTCGGTATGAATGGCACTAGCAAAACCCAAACGTGCAGCCATACCAGAACTATAGGTTTGCACTGGAGAATCGATCGCGTCGCCAATCTCGGCAAACTCTACTACTTCATCAAATCGATCGTCAATTTCTTGTTTAGATAACCCTAAAATTGACATATTTGCATAAATATTTTCTCTACCTGTCAAAATTGGATTAAATCCAGCACCCAAAGCAATTAGTGGTGCTACTCTACCTTTGACTCTGACTGTTCCAAGATCGGGTTTAATCAAACCTGCAATAATACGCAGTAGAGTAGATTTACCACTACCATTTTTGCCAACTAAGCCTAGAGCTTCTCCTCGTCTTAGTTCAAAACTGACATTGTCTAAAGCCCAAAACTCTTTTGTACGCAGTTTGTCGCTCTTTTCTCGTATTCCTAACAGATCGCTAGCAATATCCTGAACTCCATAAAACAGGGATCGTTTTAAATCTCGACAAAACTTCTTAGATACTCCTTCAACAGAAAGAATAACTTCACTATCTTCTGTCTTACTCGACGACGGCTGATCTGTCATACTAATGGTCATTAGGAACTCATCCTCTCAACTATATAAGGCATTGCTACTAGATAAATAATCCAAGCAACTACTAACCCAACTAAACTTATTCCACTAGCTATCCAAAAACCTATAGGATCGGAAATGACTCCAGTAGTGGCTAGTTCCCTTGTCGTCACTAGTAAAGGCGTTACAGGATTAAATCTGACGATCGCGCTAAATAATCCTTCACTAGGGACTGGATAAACAACAGGAGTTAAAAATAACCAAAACCCCGTAGCTAAAGTAATTCCCATAGAAACATCTTTATAAAGTGCGCTAATAGGTGCGAGCATTAAACCAAAGAATGTTCCCAGTAAGACTAAGTGGATTAAAGCTACAGGCGCGATAATTACACTTCCAGTTACGGGCATTTTGAACCAGAGAAATACTAAAAAAATCAAAATTAGCTTGATGCCAAAATTAAAGAAAACTTCTCCCAACTTACTCAAAATAATTGCCTCACGAGGGAAGTTAATTCTAGCCAGCATTGATTTAGCTGAAGTCACTGCTTGAATCGGCCCATTAAGTGCTTCGACAAAAGTTTGCCATAAGGTCATGCTAAACATTACATAAGCTGGATAAGGTAAATCGGTAGTGCCAACATTAACAATTCCATTTCCTTTAGCCAAAGTAAAACCAGCAGCAGTAATGATTGGGGGAATAAAGGCCCAGACAACTCCTAACAAGGATTGACGGTATTTAGCATTGATATCTCTAACTAACAACTGCCACGCTAATTCGCGGGAAGCTAGTAAATTTCGCCATAGTTCCTTAAATAACTGAACTGGCTGTTTCATGCGACTTTTGGGAGTATAAACTACCCAAGAAGTTTGTTTGTCTAATATTTTTCTCGAACGTAATTTTTTGCTTTTGATTGCACCCATAGCAAGACCTTGGCTATATTTTGTCTGATTGTTAGCTATTAACGACGACGAAATTGTTGTAGGATGCCTTCTCCTCCATCATGGTTATGACCATTACCATTGCCATTACCATTGCCATTGCCATTACCATTACCGTTAGTATAGGGTTGATTATAGTAAGAGTCGTAGTAAGAGTAGGCGTAGTAATCAAAATCAGGATTGACCATATTAGCGACAAATCCTGCCAAATTACACTGACTGTGATAGAGAATTTCTAGAGAGTTTTGGAGAGCTTTAGGACTAACTCTACCGATGCCAGTAACAAACAACATAGTATCTACCTGACTAGCTACACTTTTAGCATCAGCCATCACGCCAATAGGTGGCGTATCAATCAGTAGATAATCATAACTTTCTCGCCATTCTTGAATTAGTTGCTTAGTTTTTTCTGAATTGAGCAAAGCAATGGGATTAGGAGATGTATCACCAGAAGTCATGATATGTAAATTCTCTGTTACCCCAGTTTGCACAAAATTAGACCAAGGTTCATCACTGATGATGGCATTACTTAATCCTTGTTCATTAGGTAGTTTTGCTAGTTTGTGCATTCTTGGCTTACGCAAGTCTGCATCAACCACCAGTACTCTAAATCCTAATTCTGCTAGTACTAGACTGAGATTATAAGTTACTGTGGTTTTGCCTTCAGAAGAGGTAGAAGAAGTAAGTGCCAAAGACTTAATTCTGCCAGACTCTACCATCAGATAACGCAAGTTCATTGCTAAGGCACGTAATCCTTCAGTAAAAGATGAGTATTGATAGCTTCTAAATTCTTGGTTATTGTTAGTATTAATATCAACTATGGGATAGTCTACCTGAGGAATAGTTCCTAGTAAGGGTAAACGAGTTATTTGTTTGATCTCTTCTACTACTCTTACTTTTTGATCTAACTGTTGTAATAACCAGGCTGTGGCTACTCCCAAAAATCCTCCTGCAACTAAAGCTATTGCCAAACCACGCTGAATATTAGGAGAAACAGGCTTAGTAGGTAGATAAGGAGCATCAAGAATTTGCCAAGGAGCAATCTCTTCGGCAGCAGCTATTTCTAGCTCTTGTTGTCTTTTCAGCAAGAAGTTAACCGCCTCAGATTTAACTGTGAACTGGCGTTGTAGTTCAGCAAAGGTTTGCTGTAGTTGGGGAATGTTTTGAAAATCTTTTTCTACTTGTGTTTTAGCTTGATTAATTCCTTCTATTTTACTATGAAGAGATGCCAATCTTGTTTGTACAGCTAGAAGTTGTTGAGCCAAAGTTTGTAGAGTTGAGGCAGAAGTACCTACTTGAGAGCTAGAATTACTCTCGGAAGTTCCTGATTGCTCTGTAGGCACAGATGTAGGCACAGAAATTACCCCTGGCTGAGAAACTAGTACTTGATCTAAAGTAATTCTGGAAACAGAATCACCTAAAAGATGCTTGGCTCTTTGTTGCAATAATTTGCGTAATTCTGCTCTTCTGAGTTGAACTCTTTCCATTACATGGTAAGTATCTTTAAAATCAACACTTCCCAAAGCATGATCGGTTTCCAAGCTTTTGAGTTGAGAAGCTAACCTTTGATAAACTTGATCTTGACCAAGAACGGTATAAATTAGAGCAGTGTCAGGATTTTGACCTAGCTCTTCTAGTTGGCGAGATATCTCTTGATATTCTGTTTGCGTACTAGCTAAAACTACCTTTACTTCTTTTGCCTGCTTTTCTAGAGATTGTCTAAATTCCCCTACTGTTAGTGCATATTCGTCAGGATCGACTATATTGTGAGTTTGTCGAAACTCACGAATTGCTGTGGCTGCCTCATTTAATTCCTGTTGAGATTGGGGTAGTTGTTGTTTAATAAATTCAATCGCATTAGTAGCCTGCGATCGCTGTCTTTCCAAACTATAATCTACATATGTAGCACCAAGAGCTTCTAAGACTGCCTTAGCCTGTTGTGGATCGGGGTCTAGATAAGAAACTTTTAATATGTCTGTAGGAATGTCTCCTACTAATGCCTGAGTAATTGATAATTTTCCTAGTACCTGAGAAATAGGTATACCTGCAAAGACTTCTGGTGATTGTTTAACTGCTTTAGCTACTAGAGAGTAACTCCGCAAAATCATAATCTCTGTAGAGAAGTCCTTAAGATTGTAAGAGCCACCTGTTGACTGTTGGGGCATTACTGAGGCGGATTGTTTATTTTTGCCACTATCTAATAAAATCAGGGTTTCTGATTTATATTTGGGAGTTTCGATCAGGGTAGGAATAAAAACACCAACAAAGGCGATCGC
>JASJDI010000067.1 GCA_030065155.1 Xenococcaceae cyanobacterium MO_188.B29 | reverse complement strand
AGCCCACAAATTTCGGGAGATAATGTAGTTTGGGTTGGCAATCCTGATTTCAACGATCAGGAAATTTTTCTTTACAATGGTAGCGACACCATTCAACTCACTGACAACAATACCTACGACTACAGCCCACAAATTTCGGGAGATAATGTAGTTTGGGTTGGCAATCCTGATTTCAACGATCAGGAAATTTTTCTTTACAATGGTAGCGACACCATCCAAATCACCGACAATGATACCTATGAGTCCGACCCACAAACTTCGGGAGATTATGTAGTCTGGTCTGCTTATGATGGCAACGATAATGAAATCTATCTTTACAATGGTAGCGACACCATCCAATTAACCGACAATAATTATGATGACTATAATCCACAGGTTTCAGATGGTAAGGTAGTGTGGTATGGTAATCCTGATTTCAACGATAATGAAATCTATCTTTACAATGGTAGCGAAACTATTCAGCTAACCGATAATGACACCTATGAGTCCGATCCTCAGATTTCAGGTAATAGAGTAGTTTGGTCTGCTTATGATGGCAACGATAATGAAATTTTTCTTTACGAAATTCCCATAGGTCTTCAAATTGATGGAACTGAAGGTAGTGATGTGTTGATTGGTGGCACAGGTCCCGATACCATTTCTGGTTTTGGTGGCAATGATGTTCTAGAAGGTCTAGGTGCTAGCGATCAAATATCAGGTGGTAATGGCAATGACCTAATTGCTGCTGGTAATGGTAACGATACTGTTACTGGCAATGGTGGCAATGACGATATTGTCGGCGGTCAAGGTAATGACCTTCTCGACGGCAATGCTGGAGTAGACCGCATTCTTGGCGAATCGGGAGATGACACTATCACTGGTGGCGCAGGCAATGACATTCTTGATGGAGGAGAAGACAACGATTCTATTTCAGGAGGTGGACGCAGAGATCGCCTATTTGGCAGTTCTGGAGATGATACTCTTAATGGTGATGCTGGTAGAGATACTCTCACTGGCGGATTAGGTAACGATGCTCTTGATGGTGGCGATCACAGCGATCGACTAATTGGTGTTGACTCTCTCAGTGCTGGTGCAGAAGTGGGATTCGGTGCTGGTGAAGTAGATACTTTAACAGGAGGAGGAGGTCAAGATACTTTTGTCCTTGGAGATGAAAATCGAGTTTACTACGATGATGGAGATGTCTTAAATAGAGGTGAATCTGACTTTGCTGTGATCGTTGACTTCGATCCCAGTCAGGATGTTATTCAACTTCATGGTTCAGTAGATGCTTATAGTTTAGACTTCTTTACTTCTGGCGTAGGAACTACTGATGCTGACTTAATTTACGATTCTGGATTTGAAGCCAAAGGGGAAGTAATTGCTACTTTGCAAGATGTTTCTGTTGAGCTTGCTGTTACCGATCCAGCTTTCACTTTTGTTTGACAGAGTAATACTATCTTGATTATCACAAATGTATCTAGCTATTTTTGAGAATTGGTATTAACTGAGATTTTGTAGTTCAAAATCTAGGTGCTGCGTAAGTAGAGCAGTAATGTAAGGGCGAATGGTTATTCGCCCTTACAAGATTTATCTGTCCTGACCTTATGACGTAGTGTTATGGAAGTTAAAATGAGGCAGATACTTAACTATAGCCCTTAATTAATCTTTAGAGGGATAATTTATTTTTGGGGACTCTTTAATACAATATTTTTCTTGAATAAAGGCTTTAGCTTCAGCATAGCTATTAACTTTTCTATCTAGAGTAGCTATTAGCAAATCATCAAGAATTTGTTTATAAATAGGTCCTGGTTTGTAACCAAGTTTTTTTAAATGATTACCATCTAGAGGTGATTTGATTTTTGATAGCTGAGTCAGATATTGCCAAAGAATACGACGAAGAGGTTTAGTACTTCTAACTCCTAAGACAATTAAGCCGACATATTGATATTGGTGCAGCAGCTTGTATATTTCGCTTTTGCGTTGGCAATGAGATAATTTTTCTGTGACTTCACGTTCTATTTGGTCTAATTGTTTGAGCCTTGTAATACTATCTTTGGGTAGCTGTAAATTAGTTGCCAATGTTGCTCTTTCTGAGGGTTCTAAATAAGCAATTAAAACTTCTAACCTAATTAGCCAATGTTGGTAGTTATGATCTGGATCGATTAATTTTAGCCAGCGAGAAACACAGCGTATTTGCCACCACAATTGAGGGGTTAATTCTAAGTTTTGATGCAGACAGCGTAAAGCTCCTAAATTTGCTAATAATGTTAAGGCTGATTTCCAGTAATTAGCTTGAAGGATATATTTTAATTCTGCTCTTAATCTAGTAGTTAAGGCTGGTGCTTGATGATTCTCTAAACGTAGACGCTCGTATACTCCACTAGCAATGGCATAGCGAATATATTCTTCTGTCTGAGGCTCAATTCGGAAACGCAAACGTACGGCAAAACGTACGGCTCTATAGATTCGGGTAGGATCTTCGATAAAACTATTGGCATGGAGTACGCGAATTTGACGAGAGCGTAAATCTAACAAACCACCAAAAAAGTCTAATAAATCTCCTTTGCGAGAAAATTCACCCTTTTTGGGCGAAGTTAACCTAACGGCAAGAGCATTAATCGTAAAATCTCGACGATACAAATCCTGACGAATAGAACTAGCTTCTACTTCTGGGTTGGCTGCGGGATAAGGATAAAATTCCGTTCTCGCTGTGGCAATATCAATCCAGAGACTACCTAATTTAGAGTCTTTATGCCAGAGTAAAGCAGCAGTTTGAAACTGTCCATGGATCGATAAACGAGCTTGAGGATACATTTGCTGGATAATATTGGCTAATTCTACCCCTGCCTCATCATCTGCAGCACGATGAAAACCATCTACGACTAAATCAATATCTTGTAATAATAAAGGTTGGCGATCGTCGGTTAATAATAAGTCTCTCACCCCACCACCTACTAAATATAAATGCCACCCTCTTTTGCTTGCTGCTTCTGCTGCTTGAGATAATAATTCCCAGATAGGAGGAGCTAATCTATTTTTAATAGTTGGTAGTAAACAGGAAGTAAGAGCTTTTTTTTCTATTTCCGTCTCTTGTTCGTCTCGATTTTGATGAAGTTGACGGAGAACATCAGTACGAGTGACAATTCCCATTAACTGCCCTCGATCTAATACAGGCAATCTACCCACATCATAAGTCACCATCAAAGATTCGATCGCAGGTAAAGGAGTATCAGGTTCAATAGTTTTGATATTCCTTGTCATGTAGCCTTTGACTGGTGCATGACTAAAACCATGATGTAAAGCTAAATCCAAATCTCGACGAGAGATAATTCCTACTAATTTATCTTCTTCATCCACTACAGATAAGCCAGAATGACCATAACGAAAAAGAACTCTTTGTGCCTGTTCGATGGTAGTATCGGGACGAATAGTTCTAACTGGAGAGGACATTAAATCCCTCGCGGTAGGAGGATGAGGAATTTGCTCTTGAAGTTGATTGACTATTTGTTCAAAAATAGTTTCTGGTTCATGGGTTTGGATAATCACAGAAGCAGCTTGAGAATGTCCACCACCACCAAAAGGTGCAAATAGTTGATTCAAATTAGTTTCTCTTAAGCGCGATCGCCCGATAACTGTTAATCTTTTATTGGACTCTAATTTTCCTTTCTGACGAGTATATTGATGTCCTAAGAGTAAGGCATCACATTCAGTAAGATCTACTAATCTAGAAGTAAGACTAGACAAACCGGGAACGAAGCTATCAGTTTGCAGTAATACAGAAGCGAGAGTGTATCCCTGTATATTATATTTATTCAGTTTTTCTAAAGCTTGTTTGAGTAACTTTTGCAGTTGAGGTGATAAACCAGGTTCAACATATTCGGCGATAATTTTAACATTGGCACCCATTTCCATTAACCAAGCTAAAGCTTTAGCATCGCGGTGAGTAGTTTGATCGAAAGTAAGTGAACCAGTATCTACATGAATACCCAAAGCCATCGCTGTAGCTTCAAAGGTAGTTAATTCTATTGCTTGTTGCTGTAATAATTCAGCAATAAAAGTTGTGATCGCACCTAAATTCTGAATATATCTCTTGGTAGCAGGAATATCTGAGTCTAAATCGAGATGATGATCGTATACTTCGATCGAAGTTAATTGGGGTAAATCGAACCATGCTGCTGCTTTCCCCAAGCGCTCGCTTTTTTGGGTATCAACGACAACTAGGGAGCGAATAGTATCTACACTAACACTCCGCATCTCAATCAGAGCTAATTCATCTCTATATAAAGCCAGAAAGTCTTTAACCGTCGGATGTGCACCACCAGTTAAGACTATTTTTGCCCCTTTTTTGAGTTTTGATACCCCTACTGCTGCACCTAAAGCATCAAAATCTGCTGTCTGGTGACATAAAATTAAATCCATATCTTAGTTTTATTTGGCGACAAGCTTAAATACCAACCATCTTCTTCTAAATTTTATCGTCTTAAACAAGCGATCGCTTCGCTGCTACTTCGTAATCGCCCAGTGCCAGCTTTGCTAATCGCACTCTTAAACAGTAAAAATGGAAAAATACTTTAAAAGCTTTCTTTAGGTATTGTAAACCAGAAGGTACAAAGTAAATGGTAAAGTAATTGCTAACATAATTAATTCCCAAACCATTTTTCTTTGATCTGGTTATAGGTACCATCTTCAATTAAATTTAGTAGAGCCGAGTTAATAGGTTTGCGATAAGGACTATTAATGGGCAGAGCGATGCCATAATTTTGGAGCTTAAAAGGAGTTCCAACTACTTTTACTTTATTTCTGCCTTGATGGTTTGCATAATATTGGAGGGCTGGAGCATCATAGACAACGGCATCTACTTCGTTATCAACAAGAGTAAGATAGGCTTCTTCTTTGGTATCGTATTGAATTGCTTCTATATTTTGTTTGTTTAAATACTCAACAGCAGTTGTACCAGCGACTGTCGCTACTTGTTTTCCTGGTAAATCTTGAGGTCCATTAATAACTGCCTGCATTTCTGCTAGGGTGAAACTAGTAGTTACTGTAGCAGTAAAGTAAGCAAAGATGAAATAGCCAGCACACATCCAGAAAAGCCCAAATAACTTACCAGCAATCTTTTTAGGTGTTTTATCTCCATAGCCTACGGTAGTAACTGTTACTGCTGCCCACCAAAACGACTCCCAGATACCTTGGATGTATTTACTAGGAAATTCTGGGTTATGTTTCCGTTCTACCAACCAAATGGTATGAGCAGCTATAAGTAAAATCAAGATAAAAATGATAATGCCATAGTAAAGTTGGGGCAGAAAAAAGACAGACAATATCCTGCCCCCAACAGTATGGGACAAAGCATTAGTATTAGATACTAGAATTTGTAATCCAGATTCGTAGTAGGGATGGGAAAAGTCTAATTCTTTTTCTCTTTGGGCAGTAATGGTAATTCCCGCGATCGCTATATCAGCATTATTACGCTCTACTTCTTTTAATAGAGCTTCGATGGACTCTACTCCATATAAGCTATATTCTGTATTCATTTTTTGGGCAATGGCATCCCATAAATCGATACTAAAACCTACATATTCATTATTTTTATAGCTCACTAATGGTTCAAACCGCTTAGTTGCTACGGTTAGTTTGGCAGGGGTAATTTGTGTCTCTACTACTTGAGTAGCTTGTGGTTGCGGTGAAGATGTAGCTGCTTTTTGTCGATTACTAGCTAATTTGGCATCACTAGCAGCAGCTAACCATAAATCTACAAGATCGCGATTATTTTGTATCCACTGACTAGCATAAAGTCTGATTGCTTTTGTTTGATAATCTCTAGTTACCAGTAAAGCATTTAGATCATTAATATCCTCCAGAGGAATTTGCACTAGTTCGAGCAATTTTTTTACAGAAGGGTTGTCTTGTAAAAAGTCTCGGTTGGTTACAGCTTGAATATTATTGGGGGCAAAACCTAGATTGCAAGGTTCAGAATTGCATCCTTTGACATCCGTAATTTTAGTTTGATCTTCTAATTGCTTTTGATTTTTAGGTAAGCTGGAAAAAGGAACTTCAAGCCAAACTACATCTTTTTTCGGGATTAGAGTACCAAGAGTCCAGTTAGGTGTCCAAGTGTAAAATAAAATAGGTTCACCTTTTTGGTAACGACTAACGGTTTCTTGCATCAAGTCAGAGTAATTTCCCTGGACTTGTTCTACGGTATTTTTAAGTTGATAAGTAACAAGATGATGCTCGATTACTTTGGCACAATTCCAATCACTATTACAACTAATTAAATCTGCTTTCCCATTGTTATCTCGATCGAATACCTCAGCGATTTCTGGCTTTTGTAAATCAGCAATAGTTCTGATATTGAATTTATTGGCAGTTTTTTTATCAATTAAATAACCTTCGATCGCACCTTGTTTGACTTGGGTGCCAACAATAGTCAAGTTATTATCTACTTCTTCATTTTGCCAAAAAGATTGCTGCAAAGGAAACCAACCGTTAACCCAAAAATCTACATCTCCTCTAGCAGCAGCTAAATAAAAATCTTCGTTTTTCAGAGTTTGCGGTTCATTTACTTGATAGTCAATTTCTTCTAGCAATTGCTTAACTATTTCTGCTTGAACCCAACCTGTTTCCCAGGTAGAGCGAGCCATGGTAATGGTTTTGCTAGATTGGCTAACAACTCTACTTTGAGTAGCTAACAAAATTAAGAGCGTAATACTAAAGAGAATTAACCAGAAATGGATTTTTTTTTTGATTAACCTCAATATATTCGATCGAGAGTTGAATTGATTATCAATCCAGAACATAAGATTTGCGAACACCTACTGCTTTCAAAGGGCTTGGGAAGGTAGATAATTGGATGATTAATTATTATCAGCTATAAGCTTTTAGTTATTAGGTTAAAACCCCTAGCTAAGAATACTCAATACTAACTTAAAGAAAATCTATGTTGAAAGCAAGATACCTGGCACAATCTCAATAAGATAAAAAGAAAATTTCTGCTATTCTAAACTCCAATAGAGGCAAGACACTACCTTATCTCTACTGAATTCTTGTACGGACGTTCCATGGAACGTTCTTACTGAACTTCTGAACTCCTGAACTCCTAATTAATAATGTTATTCAGCCTAATTATCATTCTCTTGCTAGGCTTTTTTGCTGGTCAAATTGCTGGTAGAATTGGCGCACCGCCTTTGATTGGCATGATTTTAGTAGGGATTGTACTAAGCCCAGAATTAACTGGGGCGATCGATCCTAATTTTCTTGATTTAGCTGATGATTTGCGCACCATTGCGGTGATGGTAATCTTGATGAGGGCAGGATTAGGATTAGATCGAGAGAAATTAGTACAACAAGGAAGTGTTTCACTTAGACTAGGTTTTCTCCCTGCTATTACAGAAGCCATTGTTGTAGCGATCGCAGCTATATTTTTATTTAAGTTCGATTTTCTGACAGGACTACTTTTAGGCTGTGTAGTCGGTGCAGAATCACCAGCCGTAATTGTACCAGGAATGTTACGACTGAAAAGTTTAGGTTGGGGAGTTAAAAAGGGTATTCCTGATGTGATTTTGACAGGAAGTGCTTTATCTGATGTTCTTGTCTTACTTTTGTTTAGTCTTTTACTCAACTTTTTGAGACAAGGTGAAGTCAGTATTAGTGCTTTTTGGTTACTCCCACTGCAAGTGATTATGCAAGTTGTGTTGGGAGTAGCTATTGGTTATGTCGTGGCGCGATTGATTATTTGGTTGCTAGTCAAGCAAAACTGGACACACAATACAGTCCAAGATACTTTGATTACTGCGACTTTAGCTTTATTTATAGTTGTTTTAGCTCAGAAATTACCTTATTTTTCTGGTTATTTAGCTGCTATGGCAATGGGCTTTTTCTTAATCGAATTTGATCCACCTCTAGCCCGTAGATTACGCATTGAATTCAATCATCTCTGGGTAGTAGCAGAAATAGTTTTATTTGTATTGATGGGGGCGAGTATTCAACTACAAGTTTTAGAAAATACTTTTGTAGCAGGAATATTATTACTAACTGTCGGGTTATTATTTGGTCGTACTATTGGTTGGTATCTTTCTACTGTCGGTAGTAATTGGAATTGGCGCGAGAAACTATTTCTTTTACCTGGTAACTCCGCTAAGGCGACAGTCCAAGCTGCTATTGGGGCAATTCCTCTTAGTCAAGGTATAGAAGGAGGAGAAATTATCTTAGCGATCGCAGCTTTGTCTATTTTAGTAACTGCCCCTTTGGGTGCTTGGGCTATTCCTACTTTTGCCCCCAAATTATTAGATCGAGATTCTGTCGATCCAACTAAAGTAAGTATCTCTTCTAATACCCTACTTCTAGCAGCAATAGATACTTCTAGTTTAGCTAAACCAGTATTAATTAAAGTAGCAGATTTAGCTAGACGTAGTAACGGAGAAGTAATTGTTTTACATATTAGTAATATTTCCTCTGAAGAAGAAGTTAACCGACTTAAACAACTTGCCTCTCGCCTACTTTTAGATATTCGCTATCAATTTATTGCTACTACTGGCTCAATTCCTGAAAAAATTGTTCATATAGCTAAGGAATATAAAGTAAACGATATCATTATGGGGAAAAGAGGACATCAATCCTGGCAAAAAGTCTTAATTGGCTCAGTTTCTCAAGCTGTAATCGCAACTAGTCCTATCCCTACCATAATAGTTGAACAGCGCGATCGACCTTAATTAAAGCTTACTGAAAATTCATATTTAATTTTACCTAACTACTTAGAATTACTATATTTGGCTTTTTCTCTACATAAATATAAGATAAAGATGGTTGATTATGGGTAGTTTTATCCCCAATCTTCTGGAGCAAAAGTTAAGCTATTAACATTCAGATTAAAAGTATTTTTAATTGTTAATTTTTGATTCAAGTCAATATGAATAAAGTAATTACTAAGTTACCCAACTTATCTTTAATTCAAAAACAACTCAATCTTTCTTTATCTGCTGAACAACTAGAATTATTACCGACTAAAGAAGATATTGAATTTTATCAAGAACACGGTTGGTTTATTTCTCCAAAAGTTATACCTAGTGAAATTATTGATAAGATTTATCTTGCTAGTCAAGAATTTTATGAAGGAATAAAAGATAACGATTTGCCTTACACTTGTGGTTATGGTAATTGGCAAAAAGGAGATGGGGGAAGTGTTCGTAACAATGAGCATATTTCCCTGCAAAAACAAATATTTTGTCAGCTTACTTTACAGCCAATTATTGGTGCGATCGCTGCTAGACTCACTCAAACTAAAGAAATTAGATTTTTTCAAGACCAAATAATTACTAAAGAACCAACTCCTAAAAACAATAATAGTAAAGTTGGCTGGCATATTGATAGTGCTTATGTATCTAATTCTACTTCTAAACAACTTTTAGGAGCTTGGATTCCTCTCCATGATGTTACTGAAGAGCAAGGGCCTTTAGTGGTGATCGATCGTAGTCATAAATGGACTGGTAATGAGCATATGCGCTCTTTTAATCAAGATAATCATCAAGAAATTGAAGCAGAATTTATTAAACAAGAAAAAGAATTTAAAAAAATTCCTATTGTCCTTAAAAAAGGACAGATAAGTTTTCATCATGGCTATCTAGTTCACGGAAGTTTTTCTAATACAAGTAATTCCCCTCGTTTAGCTATACTTGTATCACTTCAAGACGCAGATAACCGCTATCAAACTTTTTGGAACAATGGTCAACAAATCCATCACTTTTTAGACTCTCTTTGTCAAAAACAAGAGAATGGACTTCCCGATTATAGTGATCCTGCAATCTTTCCTGTTTTGTGGTCAGAATAATCTAAATTGTTAATTATCAGTTTGTTAATCATTCACAAATCCTACTAAAAGTAAGGTTTTTACACCTTACTTTTGACTCAGTAATTTACTTGAAAACTAAATTTTACTCACCTTATAAGGCTATATCTTAAATAAGAGTTATGCAAGTTGAAATCTTAGATGTTGCCGATCTTAAATGGAAAGAGATTTTGGCAACAGTACGCCATGATATTTATCACTTACCTGAATATGTTGCTTTAGAAGCGAAAAGAACTAATACTATTCCTAAAGCTTTTTTAGCTATAGAAGAAGATAAATTTTTTTTTGTACCTTATCTAATTCGTTCCTGTGAAGATATTTTGGGTTCAAATAATAAAGGTATAGAAATTTTTGATGCAGTTTCTCCTTATGGCTATCCTGGTATTTTGCTAAGTGAAGCTGCTAAAAGCGATCCAAGTTTTCCTAGTACTGCTCTTCAACTTTTGCAAGATAGCTTACAAAAACAAGGGGTTTGTTCTAGTTTTTTCCGTTTACACCCTATCTTAAATGAAAATTTATCATCTCTTTTTCCTCCTGATACTTTTTGGGATAATGGAACAACAGTTTCAATTAATTTAGAAAATTCTTTAGAACAGATTTGGAGTGAGACTAAATCCAATCATCGCAATAAAATTAATCGCTGTACCAAAAAGTTCAATCTAACAGCAAAAATTAGTAAGTTCTCTGAGGAAATTGATACTTTTTGTCAACTTTATGAAGAAACTATGGCAAGAGTAGCAGCAAGAGATATCTATTATTCTTTTAATACAGAATATTTTGTAGAGATGAATTCTGCTATCGGAGACAAACTATATTTGTGTCTTGTAGAATCAGAAGGAGAACCAGCCTCTGTAGGTTTGTATACAGAATGTTGTGGTATTGTACAAGCTGCTTTTGGGGGAATTAGAGATACATTTGTCAAACAATCTCCTAGTATTTTAGAAATAGACTACACTCGCCGATGGTCAAAAGAACAAGGTTATCAATGTCTTCATCTAGGTGGTGGTGTCGGTGGTTCTGAAGATAGTGTCTACAAGTTTAAATCTGGTTTTTCTCAGCAAAGACACCAATTTTTAACTTTTCGTTTAATCGTAGATGAAGATAAATATAATTATTTGCTACAAACTAGAGCCAAACAATTAAATATAGAACCATGTGAGTTGATAAAATCTAACTTCTTCCCTGCCTATCGTGCTGATTTTGTCAACTAATTTTTTTTAATATATTTTATTAATTAATATGGATAACTTTAATATTTTATTTACTAGTGCAGGTAGAAGAGTAGCCTTAATAAATAGTTTTAGAAAGGCATTAACTAGTTTAAACTTAACAGGAAAGATTATTGTTGCCGATCGACAAAAAAATATCCCAACTGGATTCATAGCAGATTTTTATGAAACAGTACCTCCTGTAAACAGCGATCGCTATATAGATTGCTTACAAGAAATATGTAAAAAATATCAAATTCGCTTAATAGTTCCTCTCATTGATTCAGAATTATATATACTTTCTCTCCATAAACAATTATTTGCTGATATGGGAGTAAGTTTATTAGTTTCTTCTCCGATAACTAATGAGATTTGCTTTGATAAAAGAAACACTTATTCTTTTTTTAAAAAATCAGGTGTCAAAACTCCAGAAATACTAGAGATAGAAACAATTATGACTCAAGAAACAACCAGTTATCCCCTAATGATTAAACCTGCTAATGGTAGCTGTAGTGTGGGAGTAACTAAAATAAATAATCAAAAGGAATTAGTTTTTTTTCATGATTATATACCCAATGCCCTAATCCAAGAATTTATAGTAGGACAGGAATTTACTAATGATGTTTTAGTCGATCGACAGGGTAAAGTTAGATGTGTCGTTCCCAGATTACGCATAGCAACCCGCGCAGGAGAAGTGAGTAAAGGAATGACTGTTAAAAATCGAGCAATTATTACTACTACTAAAAAAGTTGTAGAAGCTTTACCTGGTGCTTTTGGTTGTATTACTGTGCAATGCTTTTTACTACCAAAGGGAGAAATTAAATTTATCGAAATTAATCCTCGTTTTGGTGGAGGGATTCCTCTTTCTATTCAAGCTGGTGCTGATTTTCCCCGTTGGATTATTGAGATGAGTTTAAATCGCGATCCTCAAATAGTTATAGATGGATGGCAAGAAGGAGTTGTTATGCTGCGTTACGATGAATCTGTTTTTGTAACTAAAGAACAGACTGCCAACTGTAACTGAAGCCTAAAATTATCCAGCTTCAGAAGATGAAAGATTAAAAAGCTGGGTACTCGGAGAAATAAGCCAAATAGAGAGAGGTATTAGGGTGGTTAAAACGCAAATTAATTCTCTGTCTAAAGAATAATGAGCCAATTATTTGTCAAGGAGGGATAAATTAGAATTAGACAAGAATATTAAGATTAATTCATGGCATTAAAACCTTGTAAAGTATGTGGAACTCTCAATGCAGAAGGAGTAGAAACCTGTCTGAGTTGTGGTCACGCTCCAGAAGGAACTAAAAAACCAGCTATATTTCGTTATGTGGCGATCGCTCTAATAATTTGTTTGGCTTTGCCTTTATTATCGGGATTGCTTAACTTGATTTTACTCAAACTAAAGCCTGAATCTCCTACTCCGTCTCAATCTCAAGTTTCACTACAAGAGAATCACTATCCAACCTGTTGATTTCCCAATGAGAATGGCTGACTAGACTTCTGTTCTAGCATTACTCTAACTTTAGCGTCCTCTGTTTCAACAACTCGTTTGTACATCTCCTCACGGAACTTTGATGGTATGGTATCAATCTGCTTTTTCATCACAGATTCAATAGTACCTGAGGCTGTACCTTCACTACCTTTTTTACCCCCTGACAAATATTTATACCCTTTGCCTCTGTGAGACATACGGAACATCCTCAACATATCAATACTGCGATTATAAGCTTCATGGAGTTCTGAATATTTGTTGACTAAGGCTCTCAGCGCACATCCAACTAGATCCATTGCCAGAGAAAATTGACGCATAAACTGAGGCATGCGTGCTCGATTTTTCCTTAGTGTTGCGTACATTAGTGAAGAACCTTGAATCTGGAAAAATGCATCCAAAGCATTGATAATGAGAGTCTGAGTACCTGATGGTCCACTACCACCATTAATTTGCCAAGTGTGTGGAGCTTCCACCGCATCTACCCAAATAGTAGAGCTGACGTCGTGCTCTCGCATTTTGAAGAAAATATCAAACGTAACTTTAGCATGATCTGCTATCTGATTAAGAATTAAATTTATTTGGGAGATAGCTTCTGAGGTCACCCCTTCTGTATTGATCTTGTCCATTAACTCAGCGCATTCACTCATTTTTAGATATATGTATTTCCCTTGTGCCTCCATCTGCCCAAAGACTAGATTAAAATTCTCTTCTGTCTTGCGCCATTGAGGATCGTGATTAAATACCCAGCGTGTCCGATTAGGTAGAATTAGTTGTTCCTCTGTCGTCAGGAATTGATTGCTAGTAGTATTTGTTCGGTAGCAGTTGAGTAGATTAAGAGAGAACATACAGCCACCATCACCTGATATTTGGAGATGTTCATGTATGCGCCGCCAGAGACCAATCATCAGAGGAGGAAAATCAATGCAAGATTCCTCTCTGACTTGTGGCAGAACTGGTATTGTTCCCCAGCGAAAGGCATGACCTAGATAGGTTAACGTGGCTAGCAATCCACAGAGAACTGGATGAAAGCTTAAGTCTTCATAAGAACTTGTAATCACTAGTTCTTCTAAGATCGCAAAGGACTCTTCTGCTAAGTTTGTATTGAGATTAGCCAGTTGCTGCTCAACCCACTCTCGATACTCATAAGGACTACTGGCAAAATGTATTCGTTGTGGTGTTTCCTGAGCAATGTCAATCCATACTTGAAAGATTTCTGGTAATTCAAAATCTGGCTGTGGTGGCCAGTGCTGTGTCTGGAGTAATTTTTGCATTTTTTTGAGTGTGGGTAAAACTGCTTTGAGCTCAAAAAGATGTTGTTTAAGCTTATCCTCACTTCTATCAAGCAAATCGTTGCCTACATCGCCACCTTCGTCACCACTGATAACATCATCGCCTTCTCCACCGTTGAGCCGTTCATTACTAGCTTGTCCTGGAAAAATATCATTACTATCTAGTCCCTTCATTTTATCGTTGCCTCTTAAGCCGAGAAGATTCTCTGCCTTGTTAATGCTGGAAAGAAAATCATGATTGTTATTACCAAAAGTATCCATTTCTGTTGTCCTCTGAGTAAATTGTTTTCAAAGCGTGAACGTAGCACTTCTGTCGTCTTCATGGTTTTATTTATAAGGAATAATCAGGATTAAATCGGGAAGAGAGCGAGAAAAATTAGAGAAACAAGGAGACAAAAACAACCTTCAGTAGAAGGTTGTCCCTTTAGTAAGTGCCTTTCTAGAGCAACAACTGTTTTTGAGCGCACCCTAAAAAAAGACTATAGTTTAGTCACTGCTTTTACGACGGAGCCTGCGGTGACTGATATTCCCCAGTCAAAAATCGACATAAGAAGCCCAACTGAATGGAAATTGTGCTAACTTCTGCTTTAGATGTCTTGCCTCAATTCAAGCCACTGTTGAATTTCTGCTTCGTAAGCAAGAAATTTGGAGACACCAGAGAGAGGGTAGTAAACATACCAATAGCGGTTGTGCTCTCGATCGCTAGTTTGGCGAATTTGAGGTCTATAGCCATTGAAGAGAAGGCGAATTAGTAGTCGAGAAAAGTCAAGCAAGCGAAACAGAAATGAGATGAGGGAAGGAGGAATAGTATAACTGTGCCGAAAGAAAAGAGCAGCATATTCAGAGGCAACAGTTGTCTTTGGCTGATGGGAGGTAGAGTCAGCTTGATGGAGAAAAGGTAATTTCATTGTCCTAAGGTTGGGATTGAGGTAGTAGGTGTTGTTATCCACTCGTTTAGTTCTGATAGGATTGAGGCATGAGAAAATATGCCACTGCCTTGATTCTTATTACAAGAGAGAATCGGGAGAAAGTAGAGAAAAAATTAGTGTATTGGGAGTAGACTAAAGATAGATATCTCTTGCAGATTGCTCATTTACTTAGAGCTAATCAAAACAAGGAGCAAGAACAATGGCAGACCTATTAGAGCAGAAATGCATTCCCTGTACTGGTAGCTTACCCCCAGCCAGCCAAGAAGAAATTAACACTTATAAACCTCAGATACCTGAGTGGGATATTATTAGCGAACAAGGGGAATTGCATCTACAAAGAGTATATAAGTTTCCCAATTTTAAAACGGCACTGACCTTTACTAACTTGGTAGGAGCAGCAGCAGAAGCAGAAGGACATCATCCCAGTTTACTGACTGAATGGGGTCAAGTAACTGTAACTTGGTGGACTCATGCCATTAAGGGACTACATCAGAATGATTTTATTATGGCAGCCAAAAGCGATCGCCTGGCTAAGTCCCTGAAGTTGGATTAGTCAAGATTGCTGCAATTGTTCTGGACTGTCAAGTAATGGAGAAGAGGAATCATTTTCATTTACTGGTAATAATAAAAGAGAGATAAAAGCGATCGAAAGGCTGGAAAAAGCCAGATTGCTTTTAAGATCAAAATATCTAAAATATTCATACAAAGGATCTCATACGAAATCCGATTACCAAAGTATACTTTTATCGATTTCTATAACTAATATACAGAAAGGCTTATGCCAACTTTAGTTTGTACTCTATCTAAGTAGATCGAGATGAGTTTCATTGTCTTTATAGTAAGGAAGATAAAATCCAACCAACCATTGCCCCACCTAAAACTAACCAAGCTGGATTAACTTTAAATCTGATTACTAAAACAGCAGCAACAACTGCGATCGCTACATCAATTATCTGAAAAGAAGGTTCAATAAAAGTACTTTGTGCCAATCTCAAAGTTACAAAGACCATTAATGCTAAAGCACTAGCATTAACTGCATCTAAAAACGCAGAAGCGTACTTAGATTGTCGCATTTTAGGAATTAAGGGATTGAAAGCAAAAACGAAACAAAAAGAGGGTAAGAATATTCCTATGGTTGCGACGATCGCCCCAGGTATTCCTAAAATAATATAGCCGATAAAAGTAGAGGTAGAAAGCACAGGTCCAGGAGTAAATTGACCGATGGCGATAGCATCTAATAGTTGCTGCTGCGTTAACCAATTGTATTTATCTACTAATTCTCCTTGTAAAAAAGCAACTAATACATAACCGCTACCAAATAATATACTCCCTACTTTCAAGAAAAATAAACCCAATTCCCATAAACTAGGAGTCAATATAGTACTTGAGGCGACAGAAGCAGTTTTAATAGTACTACTGATACTCAGACCACCTATAAACATACCGATCGAGCCATTTCCTAGATCGCGATTTTTACCAGTTATCAGTAATAAAGTTGCGCCTAATAACCCTCCCGCTAGTAAAGCGATAACTTGGTTAATGCCAAGAAATAATAATATTATCACTCCTGTCGCGATCGCTAAGAAAATTTGCGTTTGCTCTTGTTTGTAGATAGCTTTTTTGCCCAAACGATACAAAGCACCGATAATTATTGCTATTACTACTGGTTTAATCCCAGCTAAAATTGGTGCTATTTCTGGTAGGCTACCGTATTGGGTATAAATCCTGGCTAAAATGGCGGTAATCGAGACTGCGGGTAAAATAAAACAAAATCCAGCTAAAAATAAACCTGGTAAACCACCATAAAGATAGCCAACATGAATCGCCATTTCTGTGGAATTTGGTCCTGGAATTAAATTAGTCGCACCGATAAGATCTAAAAACTGTCCTCGCTCTAACCAACCACGACGGTTAACTACTTCATCTTCCATCAGGGCTATATGGGCTGCTGGTCCCCCGAAGCCAATTATACCGAGTCGCAAGAATAATTTAGCTATCTCTATTAAACGTTCATTAGAGAATTTACTCATGGTTAAGCTTATTACTGGCTAAAATTAAACCTCATCAGAGATTAATAATATGCCGATCGGAAATTTCGTATTGTGTCCCCTCAAAACTTTTTGGCATTTTGCTCTCCTAATTTGAGAGAATATCATGGTTTGAGATGTCATAACTAATAACTGACTATGACTGCTAATCGTGTGTTTGTATTTTTAGAAATATTTGCTAGAGAAGGTGGTATTCAGTCTTATGTTAAGGATATTTTTCAAGCTTATAACCAGATAGACAAAATTAAAGCTGATAAAGCAGAAATATTCTTACTACGAGATGAACCTGAATGCGAAAATCCTTATGAAACAGAAACATTTAAGTTTCACTATCTCAAAGCTTCATCTCCTTGGCAGGGAAGATTAAAATTAGTTTTATCTCTATTAAACTGTCTTCTTTTCCGTCGTCCCCAACATATTTATTGTGGTCATATTAATTTAGTTACCCTAGTCAATAGTTTGTGCCAACCTTTAGGTATTTCCTATACAGTTCTTACTTATGGCAAGGAAGTTTGGTATCCTTTACCCAAAAATCAGCGTAAAGCACTACAGAAAGCCGATTGCATTTGGACTATCAGTCGTTACAGTCGCGATCGACTAACTAAAGCCAATGAGATCGATCCTAGTAAAGTCAAGCTCCTTCCCTGTGTAGTAGATGGTATGAG
Source organism: Xenococcaceae cyanobacterium MO_188.B29 (assembly GCA_030065155.1). GTDB lineage: Bacteria > Cyanobacteriota > Cyanobacteriia > Cyanobacteriales > Xenococcaceae > JASJDJ01. Next base: position 9,898 of record JASJDI010000067.1, on the reverse strand, counting down.
CTTTACTCCTGGAGATAAATCAACAGAATTAGTTACGAAATATGGTTTAGCGAATAGTAAAGTGTTAATGACTGTGGCTAGATTATGGGCTGGAGATATTTATAAAGGAGTAGATGTCACTATTCGCGCTTTACCAAAAATCTTATCAGTCTTTCCCGAAGTAAAGTATCTTATTATTGGACGTGGTGACGATCGCCCTCGTTTAGAAAAATTAGCTCAAGATTTAGGAGTAGCAGATCGAGTTGTGTTTGCTGGATTTGTACCCACAGAGGCTTTAGTAGATCATTATCGTGTCGCTGATGCCTATATTATGCCTTCTCAAGAAGGTTTTGGTATTGTTTATTTAGAAGCCATGGCTTGTGGTAAACCCGTACTGTCTGGCGATGCCGATGGTTCAGCCGATCCTCTGCAAGATGGACGTTTAGGCTGGTGTGTTCCCCATCGCGATCCTGAAGCTGTTGCGAATGCTTGTATAGAGATTTTACACGGTGGCGATCGACGTTGCGATGGTCATTGGTTACGAGCAGAAACTCTAGCAAAATTTAGTCAAGATGCTTTGGTACAGCAGTTAGAACAATTACTGATATAGACAATGGCTAAGAAAAAAAATTCTCCCCTTACCAACAAAGAACTAGTCAAAGAAGTTTGCCGTCGTATTAGAGTCGCTCGTAGTTATTGGGATGCTCATAATAATGCTGCTTGTCGTGGAGAAAGAGAAAAGGCTTTAGAACTTTACAATACGTTAACTAAAGAACAAAAAGAGCAAATTCCTCAAGCATTACGAGTGTGGTTACGTTACCGTAGTGAAAAATATTTTGGCTCTCATCGAACTCCACCAAAAAGTGCAAGGAAAAGAAAAGCTTAAATATGTATAGCGGTTCTGAGATTTATGGGGTATAGTCTATTGTTGGTTCTTGTTGATAGTGAGCTAGTGTTTTCTTGGACGGGGCTTTCAAGGTTCTGAACTAAATTCAGAACGCAACCCCTTGGCTTTCCCCCAGGAGCAACTGGTAGTCGGTCAATTTTGAATTGATGGACTGGGCAAGCAGAGGGAGCAGCGGTGGAAGCCCGCGTCGGCGCAAGACGCAAGGGAAGCGGACGAGCGCGGTCATGGGGGTTTCCCCCATGAGCGACTCGTTCAAGAACGTCCACCAAGACAGAGGAAGCGGAGGAAGCAGCGGTCAGACCCCGCGGAATTTTCACTTGCGAAGCTCTACCCGAAGGGTCTCCGCAAGGGAATGCTGACCAAGAGAGGGGGAGAGTATTCCTCAAATCAATCTTGACTCAGTACTAGCGAACCCAAAGGGTTGATAGCTGATTGAAGTTTACCTAGCGGATGTGAGAACTAATATGGCAGTTCTTATGGCGAATTTTCTGATTTTTGAGACAAATAACACCCACTCTAATTACAAAAGTATTTTTTTGTAATAAATATGATGTTTTTTGCTTCGCAAATTATATACAAAAAATAAACTATTTCTTTACATTTAATTATGACACTGAATAAAAAATAGATAAGATAATAAATTGCTTGCAAAGTAATGTCATGACTTACTGACTTTTTTACTTTTATCAACTACAACATCTACAGGAAAAAAGTATGAGTGTTAGTAATCTTGAACAAAAATATACATTTAAATTTAACTATAGTTTTCTTAGGAAGTTGGTTATCTGGTCTATCAGGAATCTTTTTGACACAAGAAAAAGTATCTTTAGCCTATGAAGAAATTTACAATAACAACATATTAGAATCAAATCATTTTCTTGCTGAAGAATCTCTAGATCCACCAATTGTTTTCTCAACATTATCAGAAGAAAAACTAAATATCGAGCATCATTTTTTACAAAATATTGATAGTTCAAATATATCTTTTGCTACTCCCAAACAAAAAACTAAGCCTAAAACTGTCACTAAATCTGATTTTTACCTTCCCAAAACAGACAATATATCAGAACCAGAAATTCAGGCAAAAACTATTACTAAACCTAATCCTGAATTAATCTTAAGCAAAACTATCGAATTAATTAGGGAATTTGAAGGTTTTCGTCCCCATGCCTATCGAGATACTGATGGCACACCTGTTATTGGCTATGGTTTATCGAGAATTGCAGGGAAAAAGGTGCGAATGGGCGATCGCATTTCTATGCATCAGGCAGAAGCAGCCCTCAAAGCTGAAATTCAGGCTATTCAAGCAAAAATTAAATCGATAGTTAAAGTAGAACTCAACGATCATCAATTAGGCGCGCTTACTTCTTTTGCCTTTAATACTGGCTTTTATGGACTAAAAAATAGCACTTTACTCCGTAAACTCAACGCTGGAGATCATCATGGTGCAGCTAATGAGTTTTTACGTTGGAATAAAGCTCATTCTGGTGGTAGATTAGTTCCTCTAGCAGGATTAACTAGAAGAAGACAAGCAGAAAAACAGTTATTTTTAACTGTTCCTACACCATAGGTTCTTTATAGGGAGAAAATGAAAATATTCACAAAAACCAAATTCTCCCCCCTACGAAATCTAGAAGAATTGCCTTTAATTTCCTTGGATCATGAAACATAATCCAGGTTATGTAAAAGTAGATACAAAATTCAAATATAAAAAACGTTCTAATTATTTACGAGCAAAAAAATGTACTATTTTAAATAAATATGATTAATTACTCTCTCCCAAATACTGCCGATAAATGGGATGATCTCTCTGCTCAAAAAGGTAATTTGAGTGAGTTAGAGTTATTCTGTGCACTATGCGGGGGAGTCCATCTGACTGCCGATCACTGGAAATTTATGGCAGAGGATATGCCAAAAGATCCAGTAGAGATGATCGACGATCTCATTAAAATGGGAGTTTATAAGCCAGATATCTTTAAAATGGCTGATGCAGTAAACGCAGCCGATCTCCGCAAAGCATTACTCTTAAAAGTCGCTGGCAAAGGCAATCCAAAAAGAGAAAGACTGGTATTAGAATTAGCCAAACAAGCTGGTGGAATTGAAAATGCTTTTGCTGCTGCTTTTGGACCTAAAGCAGGAGAATTTTTTGGTGATGCGATCCACTACAGCCAATTTAGTCGCCGTCGTTTTCTCAAAAATTTGGCAATAGGGGCAGCTTTAGTAACTCTAGCCAATTGCGCTCCTAATCAGCAGAGTCAAGAGCAGGCAGTGGATACCACTGATAACCCTCCTGGTGTAGACAACTTAGAAAAAAAAGATTTAAAAATTGGCTTTATCCCTATTACCTGCGCTACACCAATTATTATGTCCGAACCATTAGGATTTTATTCTAAATACGGTTTCAAAGCCAAAGTAGTGAAGATGCCTAGTTGGGGTGCGGTTCGGGATTCAGCGATCGCAGGCGAACTAGATGCCTATCATATGCTAGCACCTATGCCCATTGCCATGACTTTAGGTCTAGGGTCTGCTTCTTTTGGAGTTAAGTTAGCCAGTATTGAAAATATTAACGGACAAGCTATTACCGTTGCCAATCGATATAAGGGTCAAGTTAAAGGACCAGAAGACTTTAAAGGATTTACCATTGGTGTACCTTTTCCCTATTCCATGCACAATCTCTTGTTGCGCTATTACCTAGCTACAGGTGGTATCGATCCCGATCGAGATGTTAAAATACGCCCCATACCACCACCAGATAGTATTGCCCAGTTAGTAGCAGGAGACATTGATGCTTACCTTATGCCCGATCCTTTCAATCAAAGGGCTGTCTTTGAGGATGCTGGCTTTATTCATAAATTAACGAAAGAATTATGGGAAGGACATCCTTGCTGTGCTTTTGCTGCTAGCGATGCTTGGATTGAGGAAAATCCTAATACCTTTAGGGCATTAAACAAAGCAATTATTGAAGCTGCTGGCTATGCCCGTAATCCTGCTAATCGACCTGAAATTGCTCAAGCTATCTCCGCAAGAGCATTTCTGAATCAGCCAGTAGAAGTAGTAGAAGCAGTTTTGACTGGTAATTTTGAAGATGGTCAGGGTAATACCAGAAACATACCAGACCGTATTGATTTTGACCCTTATCCCTGGCAAAGTTTTGCTAATTGGATATCTTCTCAGTTATTACGTTGGGATTTACAAGGAGATGGTAAGGTTAAACAAGTCATTAGTGAAGGTAAATACGACGAAGTAGGTCAAAAAATATTTTTAACGGATTTAGCGAGAGAATTAGCTGAAGAAGTTGGTCAAGCTCCACCAGACGATGTTTACCGTATTGAAACTCTAGCTTTTGATATCTTTGACCCCACGAAACCTCAGGAATATGTCGACCAACAGATTAAAAAATACGGTGTGTAAAAGCTAACAGTCTTGCCTATCTGCAGATTAACGATTACCAGTTAATTTGAGATGACAGCATTACAACCAAAAATCATTAATCAACCAAAATGGCAGCAGTAAAACCAAAAATCATTAATCAGAAATCCGCTCATAGATTGATCAGTAATGAAAACTTGCAAGCATTACTTCTGTTTTTACTTTCATTAGGATTATTCCTGCTATTTTGGGAAATGGGAGCAAGATTAAAGCTATTTGCCAAAGGAATGCCTACAGCCTCTCTAACTATTACAGAATTATGGTATTGGATAACCCATCCTTTCTATAATAATGGGCCTAACGATCTAGGTATTGGTTGGAATTTATTAATTAGTTTGAGACGAGTGGCAATTGGCTATACTCTAGCATCCATAATTGCTGTTCCTTTAGGTGTTTTAGTGGGTATTTCCAAAATTGCTTTTAAAGCATTTAATCCTTATTTTCAACTCCTAAAACCAGTATCTCCTCTAGCTTGGCTGCCTTTAGGTTTATATCTATTCCGTAACTCAGAGTTAACTGGCATTTTTATTATCACTATTGCCAGCATTTGGCCCACTCTAACAAATACCGCTTTCGGGGTTGCTAATGTCAATCCTGATTATCTAGATGTATCGAAAACATTAGGGGCATCAAGATGGCGAACAATCTTTAAAGTTATCATTCCTGCTGCTTTACCTAATATTATCTCTGGATTGCGAATTAGTATGGGCATCTCTTGGTTAGTGATTGTGGCAGCAGAAATGCTTTTAGGAACGGGTTTAGGTTATTTTATCTGGAATGAATGGAACAACCTCTATATTCCTAATATTTTGGTGGCAATCTTCATTATTGGTATTGTAGGCATTATTCTCGATCAAATCTTTGCTTATTTGGAAAAATTAGTGTCTTTTGGCAGACAATCATCATGAATACCTCATTTACATCTAATTCTCCCTCAGTAAATCCTAACGGTTCTGCTTCTGTCCAAATTTCTCTCAGCCATGTTTCTAAGGTTTTTTGGGGTAAGAATGGCTGGCTAAATAAAATCACCAGACAAACTACCCCGAATTTCATTGCGATCGAGGATATAAATTTAGATATCCAACACAATACTTTTGTCTCGATTATTGGTCCTTCTGGCTGCGGTAAATCCACCCTCCTGAATATCATTGCTGGATTGAGTTCAGCTACTAGTGGGACAGTAAGCATTAATGGGCAAATTGTAGATAAGCCAGGGCCCGATCGCGGTATGGTATTTCAGAACTATGCTTTGATGCCTTGGATGACAGTAGAAGATAATATCAAGTTTGCAGTTGAAACTGTTTATCCGAAAATGCCTAGGAAACAACAAAAGCGGATCATTCAAGAAAAGATTCAATTAGTTGGTCTACAGGGAGCAGAAAAAAAACATCCCCACGAGCTATCGGGAGGAATGAGGCAAAGAGTAGGAATTGCTAGAGCTTTAGCTATAAATCCCCAGATTTTACTTATGGATGAGCCATTTGGAGCTTTAGATGCCCTGACTCGTGGTTTTCTCCAAGAAGAAATTGAACGTATTTGGGAAAAGCAGCGTAAAACCGCTATTATGATTACCCACAGCATCGATGAAGCTTTATTACTATCGGATCGCATTGTGATGATGACTAAAGGTCCCGCAGCAAGGATCGATAAAGTATTAAAAGTCCCCTTCTCTAGACCTCGCAATCGTACTGTGGTAGAAAACCACCCAGCCTATTTGCAATTGAAACAGGACATGGAAAATCATTTATATCGGGAAACTAGGGCTGTTGAGGAAGCGAGAATCAAATAGGGGCTTTGGGTGCAGAGGGGCAGAGGAGCTTTCAGGGGTATGATTTTAAGATTTAACGGTTGAGATGGGCAGAGGAAGCGGAGGGAGCGGAGGAAGCAGCGGTGGAAGCCCCTAAAGGGTTCAGCAGTTCCTTCAAGTCGGCGGGGCTTATAAAGGGCGGACGCAGGTTCCGCCCACAGCCCCTTGGAAACCCCTTCGGGTTCAACACTTTTCTTAAGCGGGGGAACCCCGCCACCGAAAGTGTTGAACCGCCCAACGGACTGCTTCACCGCGTCGGCGAAAGACGCAAGGGAATGTCCACCAAGACAGAGGGGGAAAAACCCATTTTTCCGTTCTCATTGTAGTCAAAAATTTCGACTTTATTAAAAAAATACACTTGAGAGGGGCAGAGGAGATAAGGGGGACAAGGGAGATAAGGGAGAAAACAAAAACTAATGACTAACTACTAACTACTAACTACTAACTATTAACTATTAAGCAAGAGGAAATCAATTATGCCTATCGCCGAAATTACTGAAAAACTATTAGCTGCAAAAAAAGAAAAAGGAATTACCTTTGAAGATTTAGAAAAAGTAGTAGGAAGAGATGAAACCTGGATTGCTTCAGTTATCTACCGTCAAGCCAGCGCAGATATGAATGAAGCCACTAAAATCGTAACAGCTTTAGGTTTACCTGAATCAATGGCTGAGCCTTTAACCGTCGCACCATTAAAAGGTTCTCTAGACCCTCAAATCCCTACAGACCCCCTAATTTACCGCTTCTATGAAATCATGCAGGTCTACGGAATGCCTATCAAAGCAGTAATTCATGAAAAATTTGGGGATGGCATTATGAGTGCGATCGACTTTTCGGTTGAAGTAGAAAAAGTAGAAGATCCTAAAGGCGATCGTGTACAGGTAGTTATGTGTGGTAAATTTCTACCATACAAAAAATGGTAGCCAATAATCACTTGGTCGAGGTGTAAGCTTTAGATCTCGACTGAGGAACACCGGTCACCGCAGAGGGTCTGCCCGCAGGGTCGCACCGCTTTCACTGCGGTGTAACGGTGACCAACTAAATTAATTCTAATTAATGCTAGAAAGAAAAAATATGTCAGGCAAACGAAGTTATGGGCAACAATTATGGTTGCATTTGAATCGTCAGTGGTTGAGTACAGTCGGGATTATTTCCTGTTTGGGCTTCTTAATCTTTGCTCCTGGTGCGATCGCTCATCATCCCCTTGGTGGTAAACTTCCTGCTAATTTTTTTGAAGGTCTCATGTCAGGCTTTGGACATCCTGTAATTGGGTTCGATCATTTAGCTTTTATTATTGCTAGTGGTTTAATTGCTGTAGGCACAGCTAGAGGGATTTTAATTCCCATTGCTTTTGTTATTACTACGGGAATTGGTGCGCTTATTCATTTACAAGCTATCAATTTACCAGTGCCTGAAATAATTATTGCTGCCTCTGTTGCGGTATTTGGGATTTTACTAATTATCGGTAACAAACAAACAAAAGCTGCTAACTACACTTTGGTAGTAGCTGGATTAGCAGCACTTGCTGGGCTCTTCCACGGTTATGCTTATGGAGAAGGTATTTTTGGTGCGGAACCAACTCCTTTAGTTGCCTATCTGATTGGTTTTACGGTAATTCAACTAGGAATTTCTCTAGGAGTATATCTTATAGCTAGTACAGCAGTCGCCAATATTCAGAGGAAATATCTAACTCATTTTGCTGGAGGTGCGATCGCCTCAACTGGGATAGTGTTTCTTTCTTCGGCAATTATAGGCTAAGTTCCAGTCAAGAAAGTCCTCCCAAAAGTAGGGTGGGCAAAATTATTTTTTAAACCTATTATGTTATGGAGTGAAAAGTTAGTTTGCCCACCTTAAGAAGTATAAGCCTTATAGGCAATAGATCAAGATTGTTGTTGGCTATAAGCTTGAACAAATCGGTCATCAAATATTTTATTTAAGTCAGGAGCTTGCTCAATAAATCCTACATCTAACATAAATAAAGCCATTCTTTTTGCTGCCGTAGGCATATGTTTTATACCCTCACCATCCTGAAATGCTTCTAGATTTTCTTCAATAGTAAATATTTTGGTTCCTTCCTTGAGTAAGTTTAATTCTTCGATAGAGACATTAGCACGTTGGGCCATGATTTGATTTGCCCTATCTGGGTTTTTATCCATAAAATCTAAAGTGTCAAACCAAGTATTAACTATAGCTTGTACTTGATCTGGTTGCTCATCAATTAATTTTTGACTAACCACTAATAAATCGGGGATAGCACCAGGAAATTCTTTAGAACTAATTAATTCTTTAGAACCTTCTCTTTTTAATGCTTTTAACCAGAAAGGAGGAAAAGCAGCCACTGCATCAGTTTGTCCAGCGACAAATGCTTCTACTGCTGCACTAGTTTCTAAGTTGACAATTTCTACATCACTTCTTTCCATCCCATTTTTTTCTAGGGCAATAGTTAGTAAAAAATCATCAACTACGCCTTCTTCTACTGCTACTTTTTTGCCTCTCAAATCTTGAATGTCATCGATTTCTTCACTAACAATAATTTTGTCATTACCCGCAGAATTATCATTTACTAGTACTGCCACTTGTCCATTCACCGAATCTCCTGCAAAAGCAATAGTATCGTTAAGAGTTTGACAGTTTCCATCGATTTGTCCAGCAGCAAAAGCTTCCATTGATTCTAGATAACCATCAAACCATCGCATTTCGACATTAGCACCATTTTTGGCAAATAAACCTTCCTCTTCTGCGATCGCCCAAGGCCACCATCCTGCCCAATTACTGTATCCTATCACTATGGGTTTACCATTATTTTGATTATTTGATGAGGGTGATGTTTGATTGCAACCGACTGTTAGCAACAAACTCAAACAAAATATAGTAAATAACGAAAGTAATTCTCTTCTCTTCATTATTAATTTATCCACTATTCTTGAGACAACACTAAAAACTAAAATTATGGGTAGATAAAAATTAACTGTAATTAACCTGTATTGATTTATGTCTATTCCAATTTATTCAATTTACCTATGTATACTCGACTATCAAGTGCTATCTGTCAATCTAGATCATAATACTTAATGCCTATTTTTGAGGAAGAAATATCTTTTCTCCTATACTCAGATAATATTATTTCTCAAATGTTTTAAATTGAGATAACTTTGACTTTTATTTAAGATAAGCAATCATTCTAGAAATTATTACCTTATTAAAACTAAAATCTAATATTTTTTTCTTGTTTTTACTACTGCTCTTATCTCTGCTACAGTAATCCTATTTGACTAGTGAGAAATTTTTGTAGCCAAATTCCTTTCCTCATTAGTTCATTGTCACTTATCTGTTATTACATATAATTTAATTGATGATTCCTCTATTCTGATAAGGAGATGGGTAGAAGAAAACTTAAAATTGTTGTCGGTAAAATTTTCCACTAAAATTCAGGTAAATTCTAGTACTGCAACTTTGAAATTGCTAATTTAAATGCACCTCGTAAGTCTCATAATCACTACATAGGCTACATAAATAGTCTATATAAGATTTTACAAATCGAGTTTTCTGATTTAACCAACAGCTATGGATAAATTACCAGTTAGCTCTTGAATAATTTGGTTTATCTGAGCAATCAAATCTTGTATTCTGCCATTTTCTGATTGCTCTACTATTAAGATTTCAATTTCTTCCAGTTTCTTATTTACTTCATTTAAGCTATCTTGTAGTGGCTGCAAATACTGTTCATAGAGACTTATGGTTGATTGTATCTGAATTACTTCAAATTGTAATGTTTCACA
>JASJDI010000374.1 GCA_030065155.1 Xenococcaceae cyanobacterium MO_188.B29 | reverse complement strand
ATTGCCTTAGAAGGTGCATTAAAACTCAAAGAAATTAGTTACATCCATGCAGAAGCCTATCCTGCTGGAGAAATGAAACATGGACCGATCGCGCTGTTAGATAGTAAAGTACCAGTAGTAGCTGTCGCTATGCCAGGCAGTGTCTACGAAAAAGTTATTTCTAATGCTCAGGAAGCCAAAGCCAGAGATGCTCGTTTGATGGGGGTAACATCGGCGATGAATGCCCAAGAAGCAGCCCATATCTTTGATAATTTATTAACTGTGCCAGAGGTAGAAGAGTTGATTTCGCCTATTTTGGCAGTGATACCTTTACAATTGTTGGCTTATCATATTGCAGCCAGAAGAGGCTTAGATGTGGATCAGCCAAGGAATTTAGCCAAAAGTGTTACTGTTGAATAGGTACTAATTGGACTTTGGACAAAATTGTGGAGTGACAATAAAGTTGGTAACTTCACAACAAAGTTGGTAACTTAAGAAAAAATAACAATAAAGTTGGTAATTTAAACTGTACAATAATAGTAAACCTGTATTGTACAGTTTTCTAATGGCTAGAAGCAGATATAATTTGACTCAAGCTAAGTTTGAGCGATATGTAAAGGAAGGACGAGGTAAAGGTAGGGGGAAAGACTACAAGCCTTGGATAACTATTCAAGATTTTCCCTCTGTAGGTAGAGCATCGAGATCGCCTGGTTGGAAAAGCAATCGCGTACATCATCTAATGTCAGATTGGGAATCAAGACTTTTCTATTTATTTGAATGGAGTAAGAAAGTCCAAGATATTCGAGAGCAGTATCCATTACTCGATCTGGACTTAGCAATGGAAATTGCTAAAGAAATGGGAATTAAGTATCCAGTAAATAAGGAAAGCAATACCCCTTATGTATTGACAACCGATTTTATGTTGACAGTTAAACAGGGTAAAAAATCTGTTCAAATTGCTCGTACATTCAAAACTACCAAAGATCTTGGCAAGAAAAAAACGGTAGAAAAATTAGAATTAGAGAGACGCTACTGGCAAAAGCACAATATTGATTGGGCGATCGTAACCGAACAAGAAATATCCAAAATTTTTGCCTCTAACATTCAATGGGTTCATTCCGATTATCACTGGAAATTATCGGAAGAGCAAAATAATGAAAACTGCTATTACCTGAATAATATTCTAAAGGAAAGATTAAATAATAAAAAATCAAAAATTAGTACTATTACGACAGCCTTAGATAAGGATATGAGTTGGGAGATTGGAACTTCTTTATCACTGTTTAAACATTTGGTTGCTAAGCAAGAAATTATTATTGATATGTTCCAATCGAAAATAGCAGATCGCCTGGCAGCAAATATTATTAAAGAAATTATTTAGATAATATTAAACTCGTCCAATGCTATATGTTAATGATTTGATTGAGTGGGTTGATGACGCAGAAAAATCAAGAGTAGAGAGAATAGTTTGGATAGACGAAAACTATGTCATTGCTTTTATTTTCGACATTAATACTAATAAAGGTGTACCCTACGCAAAAAGAATAAGTGAAATGGAAGAAGCCATTTCTGAAGGACTAGCTTTAAAATTAAAATCAGATCCTTGGCTAAGAATAGTCACAGAAGATAATTTATCTGAGAAAGAGATAGAAATTAGAGATAAAGCTTGGAGCAAAATTTCTTATTTAGTAACGCAAGAACCAGAGATATACGATCGCAAGCTACGAGGTTCTTTAGTTAACGAGGCAATCGCCAAATCCCCAGATAAAATAGCCAAAAAAACAATTTATGCTTATCTAAGAAAATATTGGCAAAGAGGAAAAACTAAAAATTCTTTAATTCCTGACTATTCAAATTCAGGTGGTAAAGGTAAAACCAGAAAAGATAGCAATAGTATTAAACGAGGGCGACCAAGAAAGTATAAAAAAGTCGCAGAAATAGGTGAAGGAATAAATATAACAGAAGAAGACCGCAAAATTTTTAGAATTGCTATCTCCAAATTTTACAATAATCGAAAAGGTAATTTCCTAACTACTGCCTACGAATTAATGCTCAAAGATTACTACAGCGAGGAGATCGTTTTTGACGATCGCGGAGTCAGGAAATCAATATTAATTCCGCCAGATCGACGACCAACAATCAGGCAGTTCCGCTATTGGTACAATAAAGAGCAGAAAAATGATATCAAAAAAACTATTAGTTCGAGAAGAGGTAGTAGAGCTTTTGCCCTAGCACATAGAGCAATTACTGGAACATCCAAACAAGAAACTATTGGTCCTGGTTCTCGCTATCAAATTGATGCCACTATTGCTGATGTTTACTTGGTTTCTAGATACAACCGCAACTGGATAATTGGTAGACCAGTAGTGTATCTAATCATCGATGTATTTAGCCGAATGATCGCAGGTGTGTATGTTGGTTTAGAAGGACCTTCGTGGCTGGGAATGATGATGGCTCTGGTTAATGCAGCTACCAACAAAGTTCAATACTGTGCTGAATACGGAATTGAAATTACTCCAGAACAATGGCGAGTCCATCACGTACCAGAAGTAATTTTGGGCGATCGCGGAGAATTAGCAGGGAAAAATGTAGAAACCTCTATCAACAATCTAGGAATTCGTATTGAAAATGCAGCGCCATACAGAGGAGATCAGAAGGGTATTGTTGAAAGGCATTTTAAAACCATGCACGGCAAAGTCAAACCATTTGTTCCTGGCTATGTAGATGTCGATTTTACTCAAAGAGGAGGTAAAGATTATCGTCTTGATGGCAAATTAACTCTAGACGAGTTTACTAAAGCAATCATTTATTTGATATTAGAACATAATAATAATCACTATCTCGACGATTATCAGCGCGACACAGAGATGATTGTAGATGATGTCGAAACAATACCAAAAGAATTATGGCAATGGGGAATTGCCAATCGTTCGGGAAGATTAAAAACATTTCCTGAAGATATTATTAAGCTCAACTTAATGCCTTCGGGAAGAGCAACTATTACAGCGAAAGGTATCAAATTTAAAAAACTTTACTATACCTGTGAAAAAGCTAAAAGAGAACAATGGTTTGAAAGAGCTAGAAGCGGATCATTTGGTAAAAACAAAAAATATTTAGACATATCATACGATCCCAGAAAACCCGAGTATATTTATATTCGTTCTTCTGACGGAAAAGACTATGAAAAGTGTTCGATAATAGACTTTGAAAATACATACACTGATAAAACTTGGGAAGAGATTGAATATCTATTAGCTTACGAGCAACTGCAAAAGCAGAAATACAAAGGAAAAGAAACACAAACCAAAGTCGATCTAATGGCAGAATTTGAAAATATTGTTGAGCAAGCAACAGCTTCAACTGATGCCGTTCGAGATAAGAAGATAAGTAATAGTAAAAAAGTTAAAGGAATTAGAGATAATCGGGCATTTGAAAAGGAAAAACGCAGAGAAGAAGAAGCATTTGAATTAAATAAAGATGATTTGCCTAGTTCTGTCGGTCACATTGAAGAGACATCTGAATCTAAACCGAAAACTACATCCAATAAGGCTATACACGATCTCCCCAAACAAAAAGCCAAATCTTTCAAACGCAAAAAATTAGAAGCACTTAAAAGAAATAGACTGAAAAGATCCATTGAAGACTAATGAATTAAATTATGAACATGATTGATATTCCAAATGGCGTAGAAGCAACTGTCGCAGTATATCGCGACCACAAATTGCCTGAGTATAATGCTAATCCCATGATTCAAGCATTACCTCATTTGATGACTGAGGATGAATTTTTGGAATCTGTCATAGTGATGCCTAACTTCTCTCCTGAAGAAAAATTTTTGAAGCCACATTTAAGAACTCATTGCGTTGAAAGATTATCCAGATACTTCGATCCCATCAACAAAACTACGCAATTACATCAAGCTATAAGTGTCTTGTTAATGCAGGGTTACTTAGCTCGAAATATTCTCAAACCCCAATATGCTCGTCGCGCTAATCAAATTTATCAAGCAATTCAAGATAAAGGTGGTAAAACCATCGAAAATTATGTAGACGTGCCAACTTCTGCTTCAGGATTTACCTTTATCGGTCCTTCAGGAATGGGAAAGACAACCAATCTCAAAAATATTCTCGATCTTTATCCTCAAGTTATCGCTCATCCAGAGCATAATACATATCAGATTGTTTGGATTAAAGTTGATTGCCCTCATGCTGGTTCGTTAAAAGGTTTGTGTATTGATATTTTTAAAGAAATAGATCGCTTGCTTGGTACGAACTACTTTAAAAAATTTGGCTCGACTCGTAACTCAGAAGACTATATGCTGGCTCAGGTAGCACAACTAGCTCATACTCATCATTTGGGAATGCTAGTGATTGATGAGATGCAAAACTTAGTCAACGCTAGAAGAAGTAAAGATGACTTACTCAATTTTTTGGTCAAAATGGACAATATCATCGGTGTACCTGTCATTCGAGTCGGTACGAATGAGGCTTATCCAATTCTACAGGGTAACTTCCGAAATGCCAGAAGGGGTACGGGAGAAGGAGGGGTTCTTTGGGATCGAATGAAGGAAGAAGATGAGGATGAGTGGGATGAGTGGAAGTTTTTTGTTGAAGGAATGTGGAAATATCAGTGGACGACAGAATATACTGTTTTGACTGATGAGATATGTGAAGCTCTTTATTTTGAGACTCAAGGCATTATCGATCTGGTAGTCAAACTATTTAAAATGGTTCAGTGGCGTGCGATCGCTGAAGGGGAAGATGAAATTATTACTGTCGAACTCATACATGAAGTAGCAAATACCAGGAATGTTTTTATGTTTAAAACACCAAATAGCTTTATCTCCTAGTCAAGTATTACTAAATAACAGGCAAATTCACTATTATGCTCTTAGTCAGTTAGAGCTTAAAATAAATCAAAATACCGATCCAGCAAACTTGATTAATAAATCACTCTCTCTGGCTCAAGAAATTGACTGGCTAAGTCATAATTATATTGATTTTAGAGGAATGACTTGGTTAAGAAATAGATACAAATCATTATTGATTGAGCAAGGATTTATAACTAAATACTCCTATAGCAAATTCAAATATCACGAACGGAAATTAACTGATGCTTTTTTAGAGTTTTATGGAGAAGAATTCTTGCAAGCAATTCAACCAG
>JASJDI010000373.1 GCA_030065155.1 Xenococcaceae cyanobacterium MO_188.B29 | reverse complement strand
CTATTCAAATTATATTCAGCAAAGCTAAATCAAGATATTTTTGTCTCTCTCCGAATAAAAGTATAGAACCGTATTTATCTAAACTTTAAGAAATGAAAAAAATTAAGCTGATGTACATCGTCTTTCCCAATTATCCCCCTGTAGATTCAACTGTCATCAGTAAAGCAGTTGACTAAAGCTTTAATTGCTCTGGAAAAACTTTTAATAGACTTCATTGCTTTTCCTAGTGGAAATCGAATGTGTAAATATTTCTGTATTATGAGAGGTTCGATTCCAAATTGTAATTCCACGAAAAGGTGTTAAACTAAGCCAGGAATCAGTTTATCTAGAGAAGTTTTATTTTAAAAAGTTAAGTTGACAATTTGACAATAAAAATATAACTTAGTAGACATTCCCAAATACCCCCCCATATGCTGTCTATTAAATCGGTTTTCAGGTATTAGTAGACAAGTGAAAGTATAATAAACAGGTATTTTAAGAAAATTTACCGATGGTAGGGTCAAAGCTAACTTTACAAGTACCAGTCCCTCCATTACGATTCTTTCCTACAATAATCTCCATAATGCCCTTATCATTGGTATCTGACTTGTAATACTCATCTCGATAGAGCAGTAAACCTAAATCCATATCCTGCTCAATATCGCCACTATCTTTAATATCAGCCATTGAAGGACGTTTGTTGCTTTGTCCTTCTACTCCTCTGTTGATTTGAGCCAAGACCACAAAGGGAGTATTGAAGGTTTTCGCAATGTCCTTACAAGCCCCTGAATACTTACCAATAGCTTGTGCGCGATTACCTGCTGCTCTGTCTCCTAGCTTCTGAATGTAATCTAATACCACTAAACCTAATTCTCCCTTCTCAGACTGAATGCGACGCAGTGCAGAGCGTATTCGAGTAGGAGTTAATTCTCCTGCTGGAGTGTCATCAATGATAATTGGGAGTTCTGCCAAATTACCTAATCCTTCTACTAAAGAATCATACTCGTCCTCATATATTTGATTGTGCATCAATCGTTGTGAATCAATGCCAGTGTGCATGGAGAGGAATCTTTTAGTTAACTGTTCCTCTGACATCTCAGCAGAAAAGAACACAACAGGTTTGTTTTCATGTTTAGCAATGTGATTAGCTAGATAACAGCCTAACCAACTTTTGCCCATACTGGGACGACCAGCAACTACAATTAAATCTTGTTTGATTAGTCCACCAATGAGAGAATCTAAATCAGTTAAACCAGTAGGATAAGCAGGGGATGAACCTTGTTCTATCTTATTAAAAACATTAGCCAAACATTCATTAATTGGCTTGGGTTGAAACTTGTCTTGTTTATTAGTAGTAAGATTAAATATCTTTTCTTCAGAAGTATCAAAGATAGTTTCTAATTCAGTAGTAGTGTCATAACCCAGTTCAACTATTTCATGGCCAACTCGAACTAATTGACGACGCTGATATTTATCCAGTACAAGTAACGCATAACGGTCAATATTTGCTGCGGATACAGTACGATTTAATAGTTGAGATAACTTCGTTGTACCACCTACTTTTTCTAGTAGATTGTGGTCAGCAAGCCAGGTAGAGACGTGCATTAAGTCAGTAGGTTTCTCTTTCTGATAAAGTTCTTTTACAGTTTTATAGAGAAGCTGATGACTTTGCACGTAAAAGGCTTCTACTGGTAACATATCCGCTACGATACTAATAGCGGTAGGGTCGAGTAAGATTCCTCCGAGTATGGCTTCTTCCGCTTCAATATTGCCTAAAAAGGTATTATTGTCAGTCATTTTTCTTGTTAAAAATATTGCTTAGTTTTTTAAGTTTGTTAGGGTTAACTAATTTCTTTTCTGGTTTATCCGAAGCAGTAACTATTTTTTGTTCGGGTTTAGTTGACTGTTGAGTAATTATTTCTGGTTTTGTCCAACCTTCTTTGATAGCTTTATTTAACCAACCACCAGCATTAGGAATGTCTTGCGTGGTTAGTTGATATTTGAGTGCTTCAATGGCATCTAAGATTGTTGTTTCTGAAGCTGACTTAATAGTTTTAGTGAGAGTAGTATTTAACTCAATACCTAATTCATCTAGTTCAGACTGAACTTTATCTGAAATAGCTGATTTAGATTTCCTCTTCTTGTCACAGTCCTCTGGGTTGGGAAACCCGTCCGCAGAGCTGCGACGCTTTTTATCAATAGGTGTTACTTTTTTAGCTATCTCTTGTTCCCCTAACTTGTTTCTCAAGTCTTCATTCTCTTGCTGTAATCTTTCTATCTGTGCTTGAAGATGATGGGCGCGATATACTTGACCTGCTAATGCTTCACACTTGCGTTTAAGTTCTTTATTTTCTTCCTCTATCTTTTTAATCTTCTCCTGAAGACGAGTAATTACTTTGCCTTGAGAAGTAGAATTAGGTTTAGCTACAGATTTAACTGGTAAAGAGTTTTGTTTACTTCTTAACTCTGCTATGTGTTGTTTTAGCTCTGGGTATTTGTAGAGATAACTAACACTAACCTGTGCTTCACGGGAGATAGTATGAAAGTTGATTTTGGTGTTAAGTTTTTGTAGTCTTTCAATGGCTTGATAAACTCGATTTCTAGCGTCTTCTTTTCTAGCTTCTTGAGTCTCTTTGAGAGTATTAATTCTGGATTCTCTAGTTAAATCGTTACCGTTGCTCATGCTGCCTCCTGTAACGATAGGATGATTTTGTCTAATTGGTCAGCTTGTCTGGCAAACTGTTCTACTAAAACTCCATGTCCATTAGCTAATGCCCGTTCTTGTTTATCTCTTAATTCATCTCTCTGTTTGATGTATTGAGATAATTTTTCTGGTTTAGCCACAAAGAAACGGCAGGTATAGCAAGCGCGAAACTTATCACATTCTTTATCTAAATCTAGCCCACAGTAGCCATAAATAGGAGTGTTAACATGAGTACCAGCAACTTCTAATTCATGAGCAACTGGATTCTCCCAAAAAGATTTTGGCATTGATTCATAATAGATTTTTTTGCCATCGGCATTAACTAAAACTGACTGAATATGACCGACTTCTTTTTCTATTTGTTCGCAAGTAACTTGAGTGTAAAAGTTAGCTGTAGTAGCTAATCTTCTGTGTCCAGCCCAAGCACTAACTACTGATAAATCGTGTCCTTTAAGAAATAATTCAGTTAATCTTGTTTCTCTAACTAAGCGAGGCTGAAATTCGCCTAGTTTGCCATTATCATCGAGGATGTTTTCTGCTTTGATTAAAGTACGAACTGCTTTTTGTAGAGGACTCCCAGAAGTTGGAATAACTTTCCTAACAGGCTTTAATCTAGGATGAGTAGGGTCTGATTGAGAAATATTATGATAATGACAAAACAGATATTCCCAATCTTTACCCCATAACTCTTCTATATATTCAATCTGTTCTTGAACTACTTTAGCTACAGTTGTTGTAATTGGGACAGAATGTTGATGAAATTTCTTGCCTTTTTTACGCCACCAAACTATCTTCCATTTATCACCTACCTGCTCTAAACAATCTTTCTTGAGTAATGCCAATTCATAAGGGCGCATGGCAGCAAAAAAACAAACAATCCACATTCGAGCAATTGGGTCTGGGAGTTTTTGTAGATTCTTTTCTATCTGTTCTCTAACAGTATCGGGTATGGGGTCGGGGTTGTTTACTGTCCATTTTGGATAATCACTATCTAGAATAATATCAGGGTCAATTTGAAACCAGTATTGAAGATTGCCAGTTGTGAATAGTTCTTTTAAAACCCTGAGCCTAACTCTAATTATTTCGTCAGTAGTGTTACCCCAACCTATGAAGTCAAGAATCAAATCTCTGTTAATATTTTCAAATCTTGAAATTTTCTTTTCTGATAAGTAGTAGGAAAAATATCTGAAAATAGTTAAATATTTTTCAATGGTTGAATATGGCTTATTTAATTTACATAAGTGATAAATATATTTTTTAGACAGCAATTTAAACCAATTGGATTTTATTTTGGTAAAATCAATAATATATCTACTTCTTTTACTATTTGCTACTAAAGAATTAATAGCTCTTAAATCCCATATATCTTCTTCAAAAATAAACTGTTTGACTTCCAGTTTTTTTTGAGCATATCTACTTAAATTATTTTTTGATAAATCGTTTGATTCAACTGCTGTAGCTCCACAAACTTTACATACAAAATATTTTTTACCATATTGAAGTTGGTGGAATGCCATTTGTTTAGCATTACACATTTCGCTTGGACAACCAAGTCCATATGCTTCCATCCTAGAGGTTAAATATCCATCTTTTAAATCACACGAAATACTAATTCTTTTTTTACACTTAGGACATTTCAAACATCTTTTGTTGTTTGCAGTATTACCATATAAGTATAAATTACCACTATCGCATTTAGGACAAAGAAAATCCTTTTGATATTCTTTTTTCCAATTTACCTTAATCATTATTTATAATCTCCTCTAAAGCATTAATTCTTATCTGAAGATAGTTAATGTCTTTTTGAACTTCTTTTGCTACCCTAACCATGCCTAACTTGTCAGCCTTTTCTATTTCATCTTTTAATCTTTGTAAATCTTGTTTTAAATAAGGTAAATCTTGTTCTGATGTCATCCAATCTCCACATCTCCAACAACTGTTAACAGTAGGACAAGGCTTTTTAAGATTACTTCTATGACATTCCCCTTGTTGAGTAGATATTTGATGCAACCGAACCCGCATATATTCTTCAATCGCATTTTGTGGTTGGTGGGTGCTAACTACTTTTCCTTCAATATTGATGAAGTTTTTTTCTTTGGTTAACTCCTGATATTCATCTCCTATTACTTGTTTGAGAAGATGTTTGTAATGGTTCTGCATATCAGGATTGCGGTGTCTGAGATATTTTTGAATGATTAAATCTCTTACACCTGCGTTGGTCATTATTGTTCCTACTGTGCGTCGAAATTGATGAGAAGTAAAATGCCAAACGTCTCCATCTTTTGAACAAATATTACATTTTTCAGCTAATCGATTTAGCCAGGTATTAAATGTATTCCTGCACATGACTCTAGCAACAGGAATAAAATCAAAATTTTGACCTTTATTGTTACTACAAAATAACTTCTTATAACCAGGGTAATCGCATCAAACGGATAGAGAAAAAAATGGGACAATAATGTATTTATTCCCATGAGGAAAGAGTCCCTAAAAGAATCGATAGAAAAGCATTTT
>JASJDI010000066.1 GCA_030065155.1 Xenococcaceae cyanobacterium MO_188.B29 | reverse complement strand
TCGTCCAAGGAACTACATATTTGCGAAAATCTATTTTAAGGGGATAGGGTAGCAAACAATTAATAAAAGCGATCATTCCCTGGTGCATAGCTGCGTGGGAAAGTTTGACATGACCATTACAATCACCTACAGCAAAAATATGCTTCTGAGAGGTTTGCAAATAGGGATTTACTTTAATGCCTTTCTGACTATATTCAACCCCAGCCTTTTCCAGTGCCAAATTAGACAGATCGATAGACCTTCCCGTTGCTAGTAAAAGTTTTTCGACAACAATTGAATCACCCTGTTGAGTAGATATTTTTATTTTCCCCTTCTGCTGCGACACCTGCTTAATGGTTGTTTCCCTTAAAATCTCAATACCTTCATTGTAAAAAGTATTTTCTAGCAGTTTTATGGCATCTTCATCGGCATGTTTTAGCAGACGAGTACCGCGCAGAATCATTGTACATTTGCTACCCAAACGAGAAAAGGCTTGTGCCATTTCACAGGCGGTGGCGCCACCGCCGATAATGGCAAGGCTGTCTGGCATACCGTCGAGATGGAAGAGATTTTCGTTAGTTAAAGGTTCGACATCTTCTCTGCCTGGAAAAGCGGGAATAGCTGGTTTAGTCCCTGTAGCTATAAAAATCCGTTTGGCTGTTATCTGTCTCTTGCCTACTCTGACAGTGTGGGGATCTACAAAAGAAGCGTTGCCCTCCTGTAAAATTAGATCCACTTTCTCAAACATGCGTTTGGTTTTGCTGTCATTGATGTACTTAATATCAGCCTGAATCTTTTCAAAGGGATTGAGAACTTGGGGTTCGGGAACTGGGGTGAGTTGCATCCGATTTAAAAGACGAACTACATTGCGAGTTTTCGCCATCCGCAGGAGTGCTTTACTGGGAATGCAGCCCACATTCATACATTCCCCGCCGATGTGATGACTCTCGATCGCGCATACCTTCAAATCCATCTCCGAAGCCATCGCTGAGACAGCCATACCTGCTGGCCCTAGTCCAATAGTTAAAACATCGTAATCGTACTTCATAAGTTTACCTTCCCGCTCAATCTTTGGTCATAATCTCCCAGAAAATAGTCAGAGATTACTCCGTCGTTTTACGACGGAGTAATCTCTGACCGTTGGTCAAAGTTTCTAACTTATAGCAAAAACGCTGCCACACTGTTCGTTAGCTGGAACAGCTTCCATCATCTTTTTGGGATTGGGAAGATTGAGATTGTTCATAAACTGAATAAAGTTGGCTCGATCTCTACCAACAAAGCGAGGATTCCATTGTTTTTCTTCGCCAATAGTTGAAACTGTATGTCCCCGATAGTCATGGGAGGGATAGACTAAAGTTGCATCGGGTAGAGTAAATAGTTGTTTAGTTACCGAGTCGTACAAAGTACCTGCATCACCACTTTGAAAGTCAGTTCGACCACAGCCACGTATAAATAGGGCATCTCCAGTTAATACTCTTTCTCCATTGACCAAATAAGCCATGTGGCTATCTGTATGACCAGGAGTAGCGATCGCTTCAACTATAATTTTTCCTAATTCTAGAGTTTCTCGATCTTGTATATGACGATTGGCACATTCAGCCTGGGCATTTTCAGGTACAATCCCCCAACATCCTGTTAACTCCCGCAGTTTACCCGTACCTGTAATATGGTCGGCATGAATATGAGTTTCTAGGCAATAACGCAGGGTTAATCCTAATTCTTGGAGTAATTTTAAATCTCTCTCTACCTGCTCTAAAACAGGATCGATTAAGATCGCTTCTTTTAGTTCTAGATCGGCTAATAAATAAGTATAAGTACAAGACTCACTGTCATATAGTTGGCGAAATAACATCTTGTCCCCTCCAATTAAAGGAGTTGATTATTCCTCACTATTAGATTAAACAAGAAAATTGAAGAACCTGTGAGTTTTTGTAATTATTAATGAGCAACGATTAACAACTAACAATCTTAACCAGTCAATATTTACAGCGGTTTTCAGATCGATAGACCACACTAATTTTAGACTGAGGAGGCTGGATTGAAAGTTACTTTCCAATCAGTAATCAGTAATCAGCGGGGGCGACCCCACGGAGGTTTCCTCCGTTTGGGAACGCGCCCCCGCCCGAAGGGTAATCAGTAATCGGTAATCATATCAACTTTTTAAAACGCCATGCCAGCAGCAAAGCCTATAGCAGTCAATCCTTTTCAGGAAGGAGCAATGTCGCAGATTCTTCCTCAAGAACCTCTTGTCTCCAGTTATAAAGCAAGCTGGCAAGGTATTCACCTCGCTCATTATCTTCAGCCTTCTTGGGAAATTCCCGAACATTATATTTCTCAGCACATCATTAGTATTTCAACTAAAATTCCCGAAATCTTAGAAGTGATTGCAGATGGAAAAAGATGGCAAACTTCATCAGAAGCTCAAGAAAATTTAATTCAAGTCTACCCTGCCGATCGCGCTTATCAAGTACGCTGGATTGGAAACTCTGAATTTATCCACTGCTATCTCGATCTTCAATGCTTCAGCAACACCTTCTCTGAGTCTGTCGATCCAGATCGTCTGGAATTAATGCTACATTTCTTTAGACCAGACCCCGTAGTTCATCAGATTGTCTTAGCACTAAAAACAGAATTGGAAACTAGTCCTCTAAACAATCGCTTCTATGCTGAGTCAGCAGCAACTTTTCTCTCTGCCCATTTGCTCAAACATTACACAACTCGCAAACCAGTCTTTCCAGAACATACCGAAGGACTATCCCCGTATAAACTACGACGAGTCATTGACTATATCCAGGCTAACTTAGCCGAAGATTTGTCGTTAGAGACAATAGCAACAGAAATAGATATGAGTCGTTACTATTTTTGCCGTCTATTTAAGCAATCTATGAGAATTACTCCCTATCAATATCTGATTCAATGCCGAATTGAACGAGCTAAACTATTACTTTTACAAGAAAAACTCAGTATTGCTGATGTAGCTCTTGCCGTGGGATTTGCCAATCAAAGTAATTTTACGAAACATTTTAAACGTTTGGTGGGTTTAACTCCCAAAAAATTTTCCCAAAGATAGCAATATTGTGGCAAAAATTGCAATAACGGAGTAGATATCCTCAGTAAAACTGCATATTATCAGGACAAAATCTTTATCAGGGCAAAATTAAGACGATATGAATAGTATCTTTAGGCTGATAATTCGCAAGTTCCACATATCGATCGCCATTGTGGGATTGACTATCGGGTTTCTAGTGTTAATTCCCCAAGCAGCCCAAGCAGCTACATCAGTTGCCCTCGATACCACCAACGATTTCGTTAAAGTTGCCACAGTCTATAAAACTAAACCAAATACTCAAACTGAAGTTCTCTCCAAAGTTTTAGAGTTTGAAGAATCTACTTTAACGCAAACTCCTGGGCTGATAAATTCATCAATTCTCAAAGGGCAAGAAGGAACAGAAGTTGTTGTCTTAACTCAATGGCAAGATTTACCTAGCTTTGAAGCTTATGCTCAAGAATATAGCAACAATGAACTGTATACCGATCGACCACAAATCTTTGTCTTTGAAGTGCAGAAAGTGGAAACTAGAGGTTTAAAACCGGCGATCGCTGAATCAGGGGAGATCATGTTTAGTCAGTTTAAGCTGAAAGACCCCCAAAAACAGTCAGAATTGGCAGGAATTATTGAACAAGTTATGCCCACCGCCTTTGTAACTGTACCTGGTTTGCAATGGGCTGCAATGTCCCCTAGTACCGATCGATCGACTATTGCCATGATTGCTCAGTGGAATAGCCGTAAAGATTTTGAGTCTTTGGGTCAAAATGCTGGTTTTGATAAAGAGACGAACTACTGGGACCCCTACGCAGATAATGAACACGATATTTTTGATGTTGTGAAAATTATTAAATGATAGAACCCTATTCAAGAGTAGTGAGTAGTAAGTATTGATTTATATCATTCTTTTTTGTATTTCAGATTATCTAACTATGACTGATTCTTCTCCAGTTCCCAAAAATAATGTTCAAGTCGTCCAAGCCTATTATCAAGCTACTAGTACAGGTAACTTAGAGACTATTCTTGATACTCTTCATCCCGAATTTATCTTATACGAAGTTGAATCCCTTCCCTATAAAGGAACTTGGCAAGGACACAAAGGTGCAGCAGAATTTTTAGCAGCTTTTTTAAAAGTTTGGGAAAACCCACGTATGGAAGATTTAGAGTTTTTTGATATAGGTTCTGAAGTGGTTGTAAGATTTAAGCTAAAGGCGACAGCTAAAAATACTGCCAAAGAAATCGAAATGCCCATAACGGAATTCATCAAAGTCCGAGATGGTAAAGTATCTGAAATCTTACCTTTTTATCAAGATACAGCGAAAGTTGTCGAAGTTGTTGGTTGTTAAGGCAGGATGCAGTTACAGTTTTTGATTGTGGTAAGGAAATCCAAACTCTGCACTTAACCTGTAAGAAGGCTCATACTTTGTAATACCAATTTCCTAAACTCCAGCCACAAATCGATCTCCGCGTCTCCATTCCCCGCGTCCCCCTGTCAATCATCTGTAGTTAAGTTAAATGAAAACGGTATAAGGTGGGCAAAATTGGTTTTCAAGATAAATTGTTAGTGTGAAAGTAGTTTACCCACCCTACTTTTTTTCTTATCTCTTTTCTCTAATTTGCATTAGATGCATAAGTACTCTAGGAAGAATGGTTATAAATGTGAACATCTCTTTGGGGAAAGGGAATATTAATTCCTTCAGCATCAAATCTTTCCTTCATTTTTTCCTGAAGAGCAAAAAAAACTGGCCAGTAATCTGCTGTTTTAACCCAAGGACGAACGGCGAAGTTGACGCTGTTATCTGCCAACTCTAAAACACCAATAGAAGGAGCAGGATCGCTTAAGATTCTCTCATCTTGTGACAAAACATCACCAATAATTTGTTTGACTTTCTGAAGATTGTCTCCATACCCTACACCAAATACTAAATCTATACGACGCTCAGGTTCAGAGGAATAGTTAATAATATTGTCACCAAAAAGTTTACCATTCGGCACAATTATTTTTTTGTTATCAGGACTCATCAAAATAGTAGTGAATATTTCAATCTCTTTAACACTTCCAGCTACCCCTGCACCTTCAATGTAGTCACCAACTTTAAAGGGACGGAAGATAATCAACATTACTCCTGCTGCTAAATTGGATAAAGACCCCTGTAATGCCAAACCAACAGCAATACCTGCAGAACCAACAAGAGCAATAAAAGAAGCAGTCTCAATTCCAACTTGCCCAAGAGCTACTACTGTAACTAAAGCGATTATGCTGATATAAACAGCATTCCCAGCAAAAGAAACCAAGGTAGAATCAATTTTCCCTCGATTCATAATTTTTTCCACTAATTTGCGGAAAAACTTGGCAACTCTAATGCCAATAAGTAAAATGAGCAGAGCAGCAACAACTTTCAAACCAAATGCTGCTAGCCACTCTTGTAAGGTTAAAAGCAATCCTTGAAACTCCATAATTATTGTTACTATCTAAATTTTGGTTATTAAGATTTTCTTCCGCAGTTGTAAATCATAACTATCCTCAAGAATGACTATGATTCAACAACGAAATTAATACTTAATGCTATGACTTAATGGCTAACTAGGTAAATTTAATTAAGTTTAAGATTTAGGGAAGTCAGGAGTTAGAAGATTGAAATTTTATTCGATGGCTATAGAGAAGCGATTAAAATTGGTCTTTCATTCCTCGCAAGCGTCCAAATACTCTTGCTGGCTCTTTCATTTTGGTTTTTTCTTGCAAATAACTATTATCCCAGCGCAGAAAAGGATTAGTTTCCTTTTCTAGACCTAAAATAGAGGGAACGGTCGCTATTCCCTGATTTCTTGCTGCTTGTACTTCTGCGTATCTATTTTGTAGTGCTCTATTTTCTCGCTCGACGGTAAGAGCAAATTTAAGATTGTTGAGAGTATATTCATGGGCGCACCAAACACGAGTATTATCGGGTAAAGCTCTTAATTTACTGAGAGAATTAACCATCTGACTAGGAGTACCTTCAAATAATCTTCCGCATCCTCCAGCAAAGAGAGTATCGCCACAAAATAGTTCTCCTGCTTCTGTTTCCTCTACAGGGGGAAAATAATAGGCAATATGCCCGCGAGTATGCCCAGGTACAAAGAACACTTCACCTACTCGATCGCCAAAGCTTACTGTATCACCTTCTTGTAAGAAAATTTGTTGTCCAGGTATTCTATTTTTATCTTCTATCCCTCCATATACACAGAGATTAGGAAAATGTTTGATTAAGGTTTTATTCCCACCAACATGATCCATATGATGATGGGTATTAAAAATAGCAATCAATTCTGCATCTATTTCTTTTACGTACTGAAGTACTGGTTCAGCTACGGCGGGATCGACTACCGCAGCTATTTTTTGCTCTTCTTCAAATAAGACAAAGACATAATTATCCGATAAAACAGGAATTCTGGTAATTTTCATAAAAATCAGTTTACTGGATTGAATGGTAGGGGCGATTTGCCAGTAGGGGCGAACGGCCGTTCGCCCCTACTGGGTTTGTTTGGTTATATTTCACCAGTTTGGAAAAGACGACCAATTACTTCTTCGATCGGTGGTTCATTTACACTTAAGTCTAATATGTCTAACTGTGTAATAATCCGAGAAATAGTTTGAGTTAATTCTTCTCTAGGAACAAAAAAACGTACCTGTTGCCCATCAATAGCTTCAATCTCACCAAATTGAGTTAACTTCTCGGTTGGTAAAGCTTGAGCTAATTCCACTTTAACTTCACGACAGGGAGCAAAACGCTGTAATAATTCTTCTAAGCCACCATCATAAATTAATTGTCCTTGGTGAATCATCATCACGCGATCGCACAAAGCGGTAATATCTGCCATATAATGACTAGTCAGTAGAATCGTCGCATTATATTTGCGATTGTATTCTTGTAAAAATTCTCTCACGGCCACTTGAGCATTAACATCTAAACCCAAAGTAGGTTCATCTAAAAAGAGTACTTGAGGATGATGTAAAAGTGCAGCAAGTAATTCTGCTTTCATTCTTTCCCCTAAAGAAAGTTTCCGTACAGGCTGAGTCAGTTTTTTTTCTAAAGAAAGCATTGAAGTTAGTTCCTCTAGTCGCTGCTGAAATATTTTGTCAGGTATTTTATAAACGGCAGCATTGATTTTAAGAGAATCTAGGGCGGGTAAATCCCAAAGTAATTGTTGTTTTTGCCCCATTACTAGACTGGTTTTTTGCAAAAATTGGGGTTGACGGCGAAAAGGAGTATAGCCAGCGACAGTTACTTTACCTTCAGAAGGATGAATCAAACCTGTGAGCATTTTCAAGGTTGTCGTTTTCCCTGCACCATTAGCCCCTAAAAACCCAACAATTTCCCCCGTATCAATATAGAAAGAAACATTTTGTACTGCTTTGATTTGGCGATAGGTACGATGGAAGAAATGGTTTAAAGTCCCCTTCATACCTGGCTCTTTTACCGCCACTGGATAAATTTTGCTTAAGTTTTCCACTATGACTGTAGACATAGTTTTAATGTAATTGATTTTCTGAAGCTATTACAACTTAATCTATGAGTATAATTCATAGCTTTTAGCCGTTAGCTTTTAGCTTTTAGCTTGGCTATGGCGTGGGAGTCAATTTTAACGGGAGATCTCACTGTGGAAGCGCGCCGAGGTTTCCTCGGCTAGCGCAAGTCTCGTTTGTACTCGCCGTTCAAAGAATTCCTTTAAAATCAAAGATTTGCGAGCAGGGGGTCTTAAACCCAGGGCTAAGAGCTAAGAGCTAAGAGCTAATAGCTAGATAATTAAATTCAAAACATTTATCTTTAATTTGATTTGGGAATAATAGTTAAGTCGATCGCTTATCTATTCAGACTCATGGAACAAGGAAATATTATTACTACTTCAGAGTATTACGAACTTATTCAAAAAAATAATCAAGATCAAAATTTTGTGGGCTTGATAGGTTGTAACTTAACTAATATTCAATTTAAAGGTAAACATATTGGCGGTTCAAGACTGAATTTAACTAAAACAATATTATCAGGCTTAGATTTGTCCGAGTTCGAGTTTTCTTCAGTTATTCTGACAGAAGCAAATTTAAACAATACAGATTTATATTTAGCAAAGCTAACTTATAGTAAGCTACGAGGTACATTACTAAAAAATGCCGATCTGAGAAAAGCTAATTTAGAGCAAGCAGATTTGAGTAATGCCAATTTGACAGGAGCTAATCTCACAGAAGCAAACTTAAGAGGAGCAAACTTGACGGGAGCTAACTTAAGTAATAGTAAATTAATTAATGTCAATTTTTGCAGAGCCTGTCTCAAAAATGCCAATCTCAGTAATGCTGACTTGTCAAAGGCAAACTTACGAGGAAATACTCCCTACATATTGCGTAATAATTGTTCCCCTTTTGTAGAACTTAAAGGTGCAAATTTAGATGGAGCAAATATAAGCGGAGTTAAGTTTGAAAACCATCAAGTTAAAGATGCTATTATGCCTGATGGTTCTAGATACGAACAAAAAAACTAATTAATTTTTAATCGCTGTAACTTTCATCTTCACGCCACTCTCAGGAGTAAAAGTAATACCACGACGAGATGGTTTAAGGGGACGGTTATCGAGTAATTCAAATTCTACTTGAGACAAAATGGTTGCTAATACTAATTTCATTTCAAACAAGGCAAAAGCATAACCTAAACAACGACGATTGCCACCACCAAAGGGGATATATTCGTAAGGAGAAAATTGTCTTTCTAAAAATCTTTCAGGTTTGAATTTCTTCGATTCAGGATAAATATCTTCTCGTTGATGAGTTAAATAGATACAAGGAAATAGAGAAGTACCTGCTTTAAAAGTATAGCCCATCAGTTCAAAAGGCTCTTTTAACCGACGACCTACAAATACGACAACAGGATGAATTCTGAGAGTTTCGGAAACTACGGCACTTAGGTAAGGAAGTTTGGTAATAGTGTTGTAATCTGTACTGTTATCTAGAGAATATAATTCCGATTTTAGTTTTTGTCCTACTTCTGGGAGATAATGTAGCCAATAAAATGCCCAGGCTAGCGAACTAGCAGTAGTTTCATGACCAGCAAAGAGCATAGTCAATAATTCGTCTCTTATTTCTATGTCCTTCATTGGGTTGCCGTCTTCATCGCGAACAGACAGCATTAAACTGAGAATATCTTTCCCTAGAGTATCAGGATTATTTCTGCGTCGATCGATCTCAGCTTGTAAAATTGATTGAATTTCTCGTTTCTGTTTAAGAAATTTTCCCCAGGGAGTTAATGCACCTAAATCTTTTTGTAAGAAAGGAAAAAAGAGAAAAAAGGAATTAGTAGGAGAATTAAGCATATCTAGCCAGTCAATCAAAACTTGTTTCAGTCGATCGAATCTTGCTCCTTCATCTATACCAAAAATAGTTCTTAAAATAACTTGCAAAGAAATTTCCTGGGTATAGTCGCGAATACAGATAGTTTGACCTACTTGCCATTGAGAAATAACTTCTTTGGTAACATCAACCATAGTCTGACCATAACTTTTCATTCTCTCGCCATGAAAAGGAGGCATTAGTAATTTACGGCGTTTCTGATGAGGGACTCCATCCATTAAAGCTAAAGAGTTATCTCCGAGTAAAACTCTAACTGGTAAAGAAGTTTGTTTGCCTACTTCAAACAAGTTGGGATCGGCAGTAAACACTTTTTCTATGGCTTGAGGATCGCTGAAAATGACATAGGGAGGATTAAGGAAAGATTGAGGTGTATAAAAAATATCTCCATACTTTTGTTGAAATTTTTCTAATGTTCCAAACTGGTCTATTAATGCCTGTGCCATTATGATGGCAGGATGAGTTTTAGAGCCATTAGGTAGTTTATTTTTCACTTGAGGTGAAGTTAGAGTAGTCATGACTAAAATTGCGATCGATTATCCTCCCTCAATATAAGAAAAATAATTAGTAGTAGGGGCAAACAGCCGTTCGCCCCTACTTAACCAAACTTTTCAATTCCTTTAGTTTGAGAAGTAGCGGGTTGATATTGTTAATGAGAGATAAAACCAGTTATTAACAACGGCAGTAGAATAATAATACATATCCATAGAAGCAAAGTTCCCGCATCAACATCTACTTCATTAGTGTTTTTAGGTGGTTTATCCATAGATTTTACTGTTTAACTATTATTGATGTTGGCAATTAAATCAATAAGTTTGGTTACGGTAGACGATCGATCTTCTTTCCCTCATACTAGCGCGATTGGGGTTAATCTGATCTTAATCTATCGTAGGTTGAGGATTTACTTAAATTAATAATCTATAAACAAACCCAGTCCATAGTTAATGGATCTTATATAATTCAGGAAATTAGGGAATCAAATTATTGATAATAGTTTCTCATATTTTTAAGAGATTACTTGATTTAATTTCTTAGTTCACATGTTTTGCACTTCTAGCGATTTTCTGAGCAAGGAAATTATATAGAGTTTCTCAGTTTAATGAGATACATTTCACTTCTGCCTTAAAACAAACAGATTTGTACCTAGTGATTTGAGAACTGCTATAAGTTAATAAATTTCTTATTTTAAGTAAACCTATGGAGTTTATCGTCTTCTGGATTGTTGTTGTAGGAATTACTGGTTTTTTCTATTATCCATATTATCTTTATCAACGCCGGCAAAGAAAAATTGAATATATTAAAAGAAGCCAAGTCGTTACTATTAATAATGATGAACTTATCCAAGA
Source organism: Xenococcaceae cyanobacterium MO_188.B29 (assembly GCA_030065155.1). GTDB lineage: Bacteria > Cyanobacteriota > Cyanobacteriia > Cyanobacteriales > Xenococcaceae > JASJDJ01. The sequence goes on along the minus strand of JASJDI010000066.1, from coordinate 16,437 downwards.
TGATTTTATCTTGTATAACTATGGGATTCCTTTAGAAATAAAAAACTCTGGCATAGTAGAAGTAGTATTGCCTACTTTAGATAGTGAGGGGCAACTCATGTATCATTATTCTTTCCACTATTTATCTGGATTATCTATTCCCAAGTTTAAAATTAACCAAAGAAAAGAAGAATTGAGAGCAGCACAACAATTAGGTTATTACATTAAAGAACATTTTCAAATAGAACGAGATATTACTGCTCTCAAAGAGCAAGATAAGCGAATTAATGATTTAGCTAAATTAGTTTTAAAATCTGATATATATTCAAATCAAATAGAAAAATATAATAAAGCTTTAATCGAAATCAGAAAATTAATAAAGAAGGCTGAACAATTAGAAAGGTTATATATTAATTTAGTCCGCGAAGGTTTGATCGGAATAAAAATAAGTAGCTATAACACTGAGGATATAACAAATAACTTACTTATTCATAATATTAAATATGAACGACTAAGGGAAGAATATCAGTATATGAAAGATGTAGCTACAGCCTATGGGAGTATAATGCGTCAATTTTAAAATTGAATACATGCACTTATTCTGGTTGATATATTTAGATTACTTATAAAATAAAAATCGCTATAGTTCACACAAAAACCAATCTAATATGCAGTTTTCTGTTCGAGCTTGGAAAAGTATCGAAAATATCTATCACTCTATCTTAGCTATGCCTTTTGTGCAGCAGTTGGAGTCAGGTTCGTTGAATAAAGAAGTTTTTCAGCATTACATGATTCAAGATGCCCTATATCTTGGTGAATTTGCTCGTGTATTAGCAATTATTTCGGCTAAAGCACCACAACCAGATATGCAACTGCAATTTGCCAGTAGTGTTAGAGAGGCTATTGTTGTCGAACGGATGTTACACGAAAGCTTTTTTACAGAATTTGGCATTGTTCCAGAGCATGCACTGGCAGCAGAACCTACCCCTACCTGTTTAAATTACAATAATTTTTTGCTAGCAACGGCTTATCGAGATAGCTTTGCTGTAGCTGTGGCTGCTGTTTTACCTTGTTTTTGGATTTATGCAGAGGTGGGTAAACATATTTATCAAAAAGCCAGTACAGAAGCTAATCCTTATCAAAAATGGATTGATACTTATGTGGATGCTGATTTTGAAGCCTCGGTTAATTATGTTATCGAAGTAGCTAATCGAGCAGCAGAAAAGGCTTCTTTAAACGAAATAAAATTAATGGAACAAGCTTTCTATCGCGCCTCTCAGTTTGAATGGATGTTTTGGGATAGCTCTTATCGATTAGAAAAATGGCAAGTAGTTTAAATTGTCTAATTATTGAGGTGATAACTAATTAAAAATTTGTTACCCAAAACCTTGTAACCTAGAAATCTATCTAAGTCGCAGAAAAAAAGAGAGTATATGAAACGTTTAGCCTTGCTGAGTGTATCGGACAAAACTGGAATTGTTGATTTAGCCAAAGCATTAGTAACCGAATTTGAATTTGAGATTATTAGTAGTGGGGGAACAGCCAAAACTCTACAAGAAGCTGGCATAGCAGTTACTAAAGTTAGTGACTATACTGGTTCTCCTGAAATTTTGGGTGGCAGGGTAAAGACTCTCCATCCTCGTATTCATGGCGGAATCTTAGGGAGACGGGACTTAGATGAAGATAAGCAGGATATGGAAGCTAATCAAATTCGTCCTCTTGATTTAGTAGTTGTTAACCTTTATCCTTTTAGCCAAACTATTGCTCAACCTAATGTTAGCGTAGCCGAAGCGATCGAAAAAATTGATATTGGTGGCCCTGCGATGTTAAGGGCTGCTGCCAAGAATTTTAATTATTTAACTGTACTGTGCGATCCCAGTCAGTATGAAGCCTATCTCCAGCAGTTAAAGGATTCTCAAGGGGAAGTATCTTTAGAATTTCGGCAACAAATGGCAGGTAAAGCTTTTGCTCATACTTATGCTTACGATCGCGCTATTTCTACTTATTTTGCTGATTTAAATTCTATAACAGAATTACCCCAAACTTATACAGTGAGTGGCGATCGCTTGCAAACATTACGTTATGGCGAAAATCCCCATCAAAGTGCTGCTTGGTATCAGACAGGAAATAAAGCTACAGGTTGGACAGCAGCCCAAAAATTACAAGGAAAAGAGCTTAGCTACAATAATTTGGTAGATTTAGAAGCAGCTAGACGCATTATCATTGAATTTCCCTCAGAAGAACCAGCAGCAGCCGTACTTAAACATACTAATCCTTGTGGTGTGGCTATTGGTTCTAGTTTGGCAGAAGCTTACGAACAAGCTTTTAATGCTGATTCTGTTTCGGCTTTTGGGGGTATTGTGGCTCTTAATAAACCTATCGATTCTGCTACGGCTACAGCTTTAACTAAGACTTTCTTAGAATGTGTTGTTGCCCCCAGTTGCGAAGAAGAAGCCCAAAAAATTCTGCAAGCTAAATCTAAACTGAGAATATTACTGCTATCAGATTTAGTGACAGGTAGCAAACAAACTATCAAAGCGATCGCAGGAGGATTATTAGTTCAAGATAGGGATGATGCCGAAGATAGTATCGATAATTGGCAAATAGTGACTGAAAAACAACCAACACCAGCCCAGATGGCAGAAATGCTCTTTGCCCAAAAAGTCGTTAAGCACGTAAAGTCTAATGCCATTGTGGTAACTAAAAATCGAACTACTTTGGGTATAGGTGCAGGACAAATGAATCGAGTTGGTTCGGTTAAAATTGCCCTAGAACAAGCAGGAGAACAAGCTCAGGGTGGGGTTTTAGCTAGTGATGCTTTCTTTCCTTTTGATGATTCAGTACGTACTGCTGCTGCTGCAGGGATCGCTGCGATCGTGCAACCAGGAGGTTCAATTAGGGATAAAGACTCGATCGCTGCTGCTAATGAATTAGGTATGGTGATGGTCTTAACAGGAATTCGTCACTTTTTACATTAGAGTGAGGCGAAAAGACAATTTTTATGTTATCATCATTATATGATAGGCTATCTATTGCAAAAAATATTGATAGCTCTAAAAAAACATTGATTTATATTCATCGAAAACTGGAGGATGATATTTAATGACCCAAGTGGTTCTGGGACAAAACGAAAATATAGAGTCTGCACTACGTCGATTTAAACGTCAAGTATCTAGAGCAGGAATCTTTTCAGATCTTAAGCGTCTTCGCCATTTTGAAACCCCAATTGAAAAGCGTAAGCGCAAAGCTATTGCTCGTCGTAAGAAACGCTATCGTTAAATTGCAATTGGTTACGCTCAAGGTATTTTAAAACCGTTGTATCTTAGGATTGGCAATCTTTACGTAACTGCCAGTGTAATCAAGAAGCAAACTAAGCAGAAATATAAAAGCGATCGCCTAAAAGAAAAAGAGCGATCGCTTTTATTTGTCTTTAATTATAATGTTCCACTGACCAGATTTTGACGAAATCAAGTAAAAATGGGATAGAAACTATCATTATTGCTAGCTTTAATAACCAAGGAGCGCAAACTAACGTTATTAAAATAAAAAGAAGTCCAGCAAATCCAATTCCTACCTGAAAAACGTCATCTTTGACAGTGTAGCTACAATAGACTGCTATAGTAGCAGCTACTAAGCTAACTATCGAAATTGCAAGCATCAATTAAACCTCATAGAGTTAGATGCAGTACGTTCCTTCGGTTATTAAACCGACTTTTCTTCGTTACCATCTTTTTTTAGAAGTGATGACGAGATGAACGATACAGACTATATATTCTTATGTACGGGTTTACAATCTTATCATATTTGCTTTGATTGTAACGTTTACTTAATGTTTTTTTCTTAAAAATAACAGGGAATATTAGATTTAGGGAAAGCTAATTATCAATTGTCAATTTTTCAAGACCATTAAAATAAGTAAAAATATTGTCGTTTTCAGAAACAAGCGTTTAGTATCATGGAGCAATCTAGACTGCAATCTATATCATGGTCAAAACACTGATTGTTAAGCCTCTAGGATTAGTCCTACAAAAAGCTGGTCTGATTTCTGATGAACAGTTAGCAACTGCCTTGCAAGAGAAAACTCGATTGTCTAATCTAAAAATAGGTGAGATTATGGCAATTAGAGGCTGGGTAAAGTTAGAAACTGCTAACTTTTTTGCCGAAAAATGGCCTCAGTTATTAAATCAATTTCAGGATAAACCTTTAGGTCAACATTTTAAAGAAGCAGCTTTGTTAAGCGAGTACCAAATTAATGATATTCTGCAACAACAACAGCGGACAGGATTAAAGTTTGGTTCTGTAGCAGTATTGAATGGTTTAGTGTCCCAAAGCACTGTTGATTTTTTCTTAGAACAGTTGGAATTAATTCACAACATTGATTCTGAGTTAGAAGGAACAGTAAACATAAACTATATAGAGAATTATTTACTGAAAAACCAAAAGTGCGATCCCGTCGATTTGCTAGAGTTGTATCAACAAATTTGGCAACAACAAGAAATTAATAGTATTGGCAGCGAGGAAGAAAAAGAATTAGTCGATAGTGGTCTAATTACTATATCTAAGGGCAAATTGAAATTAGCCAACCCTATTTATCGTTCTATTTTTAACCAAAGCTGGATCGATCGAGAACTAGACATCTTACAACCCTATGGCAGAATCCGCCTCAAAATTTTTGGCATAGAAACCAAAGCTAGCTCACCCTATCAAGTATTACAAGAAGTGCGTACTTGGACAGGAAATCAACCTTTCCTGAGCCAGAAACTATACCAAATTATTCGCAATGGTGATTTTTTTATTGCTGAAGGTAAGGAAGCGCAAATTATTGGTGAACTAGTACAAATTCATATCATTGATGACTGGCAGCATAAATCCGCAGCAAAACATTTACAGCAATTAAGCGATCGTCTGACTCAAAATAAACAATGTGCTCCTCTTGCTCTCCTTAAAACTTACAAAAAGATTTGGCTGCGGGGAGAATTATTAGCTGATGAAAGTTTAGAGCAAGCAGAATTACTAGATATTGGCTTAATTAAGCGAGAAAACAACAAAGTTGCCGTAGCTAATCGTATTTATCAATCTGTCTTTAATCAAAGTTGGATTGAAGAACAATCAGTTCAGCTTATTCCCCCTATAGGTTCAATTAAGATCATAGAGAAAGAACCTATAAGCTTGATCAAATACCCATTTAAGCACAAAAAAACTAGCAAAATGTTGAGAATTATACTAGTTTGGCTAGCCTTAATTAGTGCAGGGGTAATTGGAATCAATTTTTGGCTAAAAATTAGAGAAGAGAGACTATTTCAAGCAGCTACAATTAGATTACAAAGACATGAATACGAAATGGCATTAGCTAACTATAACCAAGTTTTACAGATTGATAATGAAAACTATCAAGCTTGGCATAATCGAGGCTATGCCCTAGGTGGATTACGTCAATATCAAGAAATGTTACAATCTTGTTCTTCTGCTACAGCTATTCAACCAGATGCTAAAGATTCTTGGAACTGTCAGGGAGAAGCTCTGTACTATTTAGATAGATATGAAGAGGCAGTAACAGCTTTTGACCAAGCGATCGCCCTTGATGCGCAAGAATCAAGTTTTTGGCTTAATAAATCAGATTCGCTGCTAAAATTACAACAAATTCCTGCTGCTCTAGAAGCGATTAACAATGTTATTGCTTTACTAGAAACTAGAAAATCAGAGCACAACAGCGAAAGAGTAAAAGCGGACTTGCAGAAAGCTTGGAACAATAGAGGTCAAGCTATGTTGCAGAAACAAGAATATAATCAAGCTATCGATGCATTTAAACAAGCTTTAAGTTATGATCGAGATTATTTACCTGCTCAATGGGGTAAAGCTCAGGCTTTGCAAAAACTAGGACATTATTTAGAAGCAAAAATAGAACTAGATTTAATCTTAGAACGAAGAGATTTATCTAATTCGCAAAAATCAGTTACTTGGTTTTATCAAGGTTTAAATTGGTGTGAATCAGGAGATGTGGCTTCAGGAGTTAAAGCTTTGGCTATGGCGATCGAGCTTGACCCTAACTATGAAGAAGCAAAAACTGCTAAAGTCAAGTGTCTTGAGAGTGAATAGTTTAGGAGTTGCAGGAGTTGCAGGAGTTACAGGAGTTGCAGAATATTCTGCCAATTAAATATTATTTATTGCTGAACTACTGAACTACTGAACTCCTATAATGACTATTTCAATACTGTCTCCTTAGCGTGCTTCTTTTGATTTTGAATCCAAAGTGAGGTACAAGGAATCTTATTGCGATCGCATCGATAGGAATATTTACCAGCAACATCAGTTACTTCTTTGAGTAAGCCTTGACTTAAAGTAGTTGGTTCTAATCCTAAGTCTAATAGACGCTCATTTTTAACAAACAACTCATTTTCTGGTGCTTCGTTGCGGGGATTTTCTAGATAAGCGATTTCTCCCCCAGTCATTTCGGCTACCATTTTCGCAAGATCTCTAACTCGATGGGTTTCCGTCATCTGATTGAGAATTCTAACTCTATCTCCTTTGGGAGGAGGATTTTCGATCGCTAGTTGCACACAACGCACAGTATCCTTGATATGAATAAAAGCACGGGTTTGCCCTCCTGTACCATGAACAGTGAGAGGATAACTAATTGCTGCTTGCATCAAGAAGCGATTGAGAACCGTACCGTAGTCGCCATCATAGTCAAAACGATTAATTAAATTCTCATCGAGCAAAGTTTCAGGGGTATTTGTTCCCCAAACAATTCCTTGATGTAAATCTGTTACCTTAACTCCATCATTTTTGTTGTAATAGAAGAAAAATAATTGATCTTGAGTTTTGGTCATGTGATAGATGCTACCAGGGTTGGCTGGATAGAGAATTTCTTGCTGAATTCTTTCTCCAGAGTCGGTAACTACCTCTACATCAAGATATCCTTCAGGAATTTTCATCCCTGCTGTACCATATCCATAGACTCCCATAGTACCTAAATGGACTAGGTGAATATCTAAACCAGATTCAACGATCGCACAGAGGATGTTGTTAGTAGCATTAAGGTTATTATTTACTGTATAACGCTTATGCCTGGATGATTTCATCGAATAAGGTGCTGCTCGTTGTTCGGCAAAATGGACTACGGCATCGGGTTTTTCTGCCAGAATTAGAGCCAGAAGGCGATCGTATTCTTGAGCAATATCTAAGTTGAAAAATTTAATTACTTTGCCAGTATTATCTTTCCACGTTTTTAACCTTTCGCCAATGGGGGAGATTGGTGTTAAAGAACTAACCTCTAACTCATTATCGATATTGCGTCTTGAGAGATTATCGACAATAACTATCTCAAAACCCAAATTAGATAAGTGCAGGGCAGTAGGCCAGCCACAGAACCCATCTCCACCTAAAACTATAACTTTCATATTTTACCTCTAACAACAGCCATAATGGAGCAACCTAGTTGAGGGATCAACTATTATAGGCAACCTAAATCATTTAATCAGAATTTAAGTTCATAATGCTCTCAATTCAAATTTCCCAATAATTTTGCTGATAAACATTTGGTTAAATTTCAATTAATTCTCACAAAATTATCTGAGGCAATATTAAAACATGATGAGGTACGGAGACTAATAAATTTCTTAGACTAATAAATTTTGGTTGAGTTCAGTAGGTAGTAGTAAGTAATCAGTAATCAGTAATCAGTAGTTAGTTTTCTTGTAGCTAAACTCGGTATCATAATAAATAAACACAAGCTTTATATTTCTTAACTATGGCCAGAGATTTACGGGGATTTATTAAACTCCTAGAAGAGAAAGGACAACTCAGACGCATTTCCACTTTAGTCGATCCAGATTTGGAAATAGCCGAAATTTCCAATCGGATGTTACAAGCAGGAGGTCCTGGATTAATATTTGAGAATGTCAAAGGTTGTTCATTTCCCGTAGCAGTTAACTTAATGGGAACAGTAGAGAGAATCTGTTGGGCAATGAAGATGGAAAAGCCCGAAGAATTAGAAGATTTGGGTAAAAAGCTAGCCATGTTACAGCAGCCAAAACCCCCGAAAAAAATATCTCAAGCCATAGATTTTGGGAAAGTTCTCTTTGATGTAGTTAAAGCCAAACCAGGAAAAGACTTTTTCCCTCCTTGCCAGCAAGTAGTAGTAAAGGGAGAGGATTTAGATTTAAATAAAATCCCGATGATTCGTCCTTATCCTGGGGATGCTGGCAAAATTATTACTTTAGGCTTAGTTATCACTAGAGATTGTGAGACTGGTACACCTAATGTGGGAGTGTATCGCTTGCAGCTACAGTCTAAAAATACTATGACCGTCCATTGGTTATCTGTCCGTGGTGGGGCAAGACATTTACGTAAAGCAGCAGAAGCAGGGAAAAAATTAGAAATTGCGATCGCCCTTGGGGTAGATCCTCTTATTATTATGGCAGCAGCTACCCCTATTCCTGTAGATTTGTCAGAATGGTTATTTGCAGGTTTATATGGTGGTTCGGGGGTTAAACTTACTAAGTGTAAAACTTTAGATTTAGAAGTACCCGCCGATTCAGAATTAGTTTTAGAAGGGACAATTACTCCAGGAGAAGTATTACCCGATGGCCCTTTTGGCGATCATATGGGCTACTACGGTGGTGTAGAAGATTCTCCCTTGATTCGCTTCCACTGTCTTACTCATCGTCAAGACCCGATATATCTGACTACTTTTAGCGGTCGTCCACCGAAAGAAGAAGCCATGATGGCGATCGCCCTAAATCGGATTTATACTCCTATACTAAGGCAACAAGTTTCCGAAATTACCGATTTCTTCTTACCTATGGAGGCTTTAAGTTATAAAGCAGCTATTATCTCTATTGACAAAGCTTATCCAGGGCAAGCCAGAAGAGCAGCTTTAGCTTTTTGGAGTGCCTTACCTCAGTTTACTTACACTAAGTTTGTGATTGTGGTAGATAAAAGTATTAATATTCGCGATCCTCGTCAGGTAGTATGGGCAATTAGTTCTAAAGTAGATCCTTCCAGAGATGTATTTATTCTTCCTGATACTCCCTTTGATACTCTCGATTTTGCTAGTGCCAAAATTGGTTTAGGTGGACGTATGGGGATAGATGCTACTACTAAAATTCCTCCTGAAACTAATCATGAATGGGGTGAACCTCTAGAATCTGATGCTGATGTAGCAGCAATGGTAGAAAGACGTTGGGCCGAATATGGCTTAGAAGATATTAATTTATCAGAAGTTGATGCTAATTTATTTGGTTATGACATTTAACTTTTTGCATAAGTCTCCAAGTTTTGTCAAACCCTTGTTTGGTTCTAGCTATCTCTCTAACCTTCCAAGTCGTATGATGAATTATTGTGCGAGTATCATCGATAATAAGAGAGATACTCACACTGCAAAGACTTCTGTAAATCAAATAAGATTGCTATAGAGCTTAGTTTCAATCAATATCTAAAATTTCAGCAGGTACACCAATTTTTTCTTCTAGATTTTCACGCATTTCCCTGCCAAGCTTTCTTTGAACGACAAAAACAACTTGCTGAGGAATTATTTTTTCTTCAGCTTCTTCTTGGGGTTCTAAGCGAAAATTAAAGGTAGAAGTTTTTTTCTTAGCAAATAGTCCCCAAACCCCAAGAGCAAGAACTGCTCCAATATCAGTTTTCTTTTTTTCTGAGTAGGAAAAAGAGTCAACAACTGTTAACGGAATAACTAATTCTTTTGTGTCCTTACTATCATCTAAGATGCTTAACTCTTTCCCTGTTTCCATATAAAATTTAAGAGATTCATCTGTAATATTTACTTTGCACTTTTCTGCTTTTTCTTGACCACTTACAATACATTGAGCTTGCTCTCCTGGACGACTTTTTAGGGAAATAGGAGCTTCATATCCTTTGCATTTTGAATTAAGAGGAAATTTAGAACATAGATTAAAAAGATCCATCTCTGTTTCTTGTGCCACGCTATAAGTAGGAAACAAAGAGGCAACAATCATAGTAGTTGTTAACAGTTGTTTCTTCATGATTTTCTTCCCTTGAGATTATTTTGTGCTTACTTAATTGCCTAGAAAGTAAATTTATATATCTTGGAAAGAAGTTACCCTATGCAAAAATCACACAAATTGGCAATTTAGATCATGAGTAGATCCTAAATAACTATTGCTTAGATTAGTTAGAAGGTTCTGGCAGTTGAATAAAAGGAATTGCTGAACTTCCCATATAATTAGGAAGTTGACCATTCCAATTTTCAGCAGCTTTTAATTTTGTTTGAGCCTCCAACAGTTTGATATAGTTAGGATTGCGATTTAATTCTTCTGTTTGTAAGCGAATAGACTCTGCTTGTGCCTGTGCCTGAAAAACTTTTACCTGTTTATCTGCTTCAGCGCGAGCTAATTTCTGTTGCTCTTCAAACTTTACTCTTTGTAATTCTTGTTCTGCTTTATTTGCCTGGGAACGAGCGATCGCAGCTTCTTCTGCTACCTTCTCAAAAGCTGCTGAGAATTTAATCGAAATATTAACTGCTTCAACTTCTAATCCTAAAGATTGCAACTCTTTAGTCAGGCGAGTTTGGACAGCATTATTTAACTCTTGACGATTTTGGACAATTTGCAGCGCATTCCGAGTACCAAACTCTTCACGGAAAATATTAGCAACTCTTGGCTCTACTTGAGATACTTTGTATTGTTGTCCATATCGTTTAAATACTCTTTCTGCTTCATTTTCTAACAAAGAAAAAGTGACTTGAATCTTATTTTCAGGGGCAATTTGAGAATCTTTAGAATAGGCAGGAATCGGTATAGTGATGGTTTGAGATTGTAAATTTAACTTCTGAATATCACCTTTGAATGGAGTGTAAAAATGTAAGCCTGGGTTCTCGGTTTTGACTAGCTTTCCAAAGCTGGTACGTATGCCAATTTCACCAGTTTGGACTGTCGAAGCGCATCCAGTCGAACTAATTCCACCAATAAGAATAATAAATATTAAGGTTACTTTTTGTTTCATGATCGTGTCTCTTCTCTAACAATGAAACCAAGATGTAAGTAATTAGTTCTTAGTAATTAGTTGTTAGCTTTCCAAACTAGACACTAATTACTAAAAACTAGAATCACTTCTTCTTTTAAGGGAATAAGTGATTTTTCCAAGATGTCTAGTCGCATCGCGAGATTAAGTAATGAGTAAATCCTATAATAAGACTGAATGAAAGTAAAGTTAAAATAAGTTAAGTTAGGACTAAATACTGACTAAAGTCTAAATAAAATAATTGAATCTCCTAAATTAATACAAGTTATCCCATGTCAAAGCCGTCACTGAAAGCCTCTCCACAAGGTATTCAAATTGCTAAACAAGCTCTGACTATTACTGGTTTGACACAGAAAAATTTATGTATGGCAGTTGGCTGCAGTCGCCAACCCATGACTAATTTTTTTCAAGGGAAAGCAATATCTCAAACTATCTTTAGGGAAATTTGCGATCGCCTGAATTTAGATTGGCAAGAGATTGCGGGTTTAGCTAAACCTTCTGCCAAGATCTCTCCAGTACAGACAAGTCAGAGCGATCGCCAAACTGATTTAGATAACCTGACACAAAAACTCAGAAAGCAAGTATATTCTAGTATTCGAGAGCAGTGCGGTACTATGCGCATCTTGGATATGTCTCATCCTATTGAAGTTAATGATATTTATACAAACGTCAATATTCTGGAGAAAATTAGCGGACGCAGACATAAAAGACTCGATCGGCTTTTACGAGAATGTGAATCTGAAGAATTCGATCGCTTTGGTTTAGGAAAAATTACAGAAAAACATATACCAGGGTTGGAAGCAGTTGAAAAATACCAAAAGTTAATAATTTTAGGTAAACCTGGTGCTGGTAAAACTACATTTTTAAAGTACCTAGCCATACAATGCAATGAAGGTCATTTTGAAGGGGAAAAAGCACCCATTTTTGTCACCTTAAAGAATTTCGCGGAATCAGAAGATCGACTTAGTTTGCTCGAATACATTTGTTACAAAGTAGCTCATTACTCTTTACCTACAACAACAAGCAAAGATATAGAGCAATATATGGCTGATTTTGCTATCCTTTTACATCATGGTAGAGGCTTAATTCTCTTAGATGGATTAGATGAAGTAAGAGAAGAAGACCAAGAGCGCGTCATTAGAGAGGTTCGCGATTTTTCCGAGCAATTCTGGAATAATCATTTTGTGATGACTTGCAGGATTGCAGCCTGGGAATACACTTTTGAAAAATTTACAGAAGTAGAAGTGGCTGATTTTGATGAAAATCAAGTAGCAGCATTCGCTAACAAATGGTTTAAGTCTAAGCATATCAGAGCTAACACCTTTCTCAGACATTTAGGGCAGAATCCCCGAATTCAACAACTTACAGTTAGTCCACTTCTACTTACTCTGGTGTGTTTAGCATTTGAAGAATCAGGAGACTGTCCTACTAGTCGTTCTGAATTATATAAAGAAGGTATTGATGCACTGTTAAAAAAATGGGATGCTACCCGTGGCATCCAAAGAGATCGATTATACAAAAAACTATCCCATCAGCGTAAAGAAGATTTACTCAGCAAATTAGCATTAGATACCTTTGAGCAAAAAGACTATTTTTTCAAGCAATCTTTTGTGGAACAATTTATCGCTGACTATATTCGTAACTTATCCCGTACGAATTCTGAGCCAGAAGAAATACAACTTGACAGTGAAGCAATTTTAAAATCTATTGAAGCGCAACATGGTTTGTTAATAGAAAGAGCCAAAGGAATTTACTCATTTTCCCATCTTACTTTTCATGAATACTTTACTGCTAGAGAAATTGTCTTTAATAATATTTCCTTAAATGCGGAACTAGACAAACTCATGAACCATGTGAGCGATCGACGTTGGCGAGAGGTATTTTTGTTAACTGCCGAAATGTTACGAGATGCTTCGTGGTTATTATTACCAATGAAAAATTGTGCAGATAAACTAGTTGCCAGTTCCCAGAAATTGCAGAACTTTTTAGTTGAGGTTGGCAAGCGTGCTGCTAAGTTAGAATTTTCTGGGATTAAACCCGCAGCACTACGAGCATTCTATTTTGATGTAGACTTTGAAATTGATGAAAATCGTACTGTTGCCTTGCAACTGGATCGATCGGCTAATCATTTAGTTTGTGCTAGTTTTCTAACTCGTATGTTATGGGGAGTCAAATTACCAGAGGCGATCGCGATCTCTCAACAATATGATGCCAAGATCTTAGAACCTACAGAGAAAATTATTGCAGCTAAATCTGCCAATATTGTTATGTTAATCGCTATCAAAATAGCCCTGAGTTCTGAAAAACTGGCAAATAATGAAAGAGAAATTCTGACAAGTTTATTACAAAAACGTCAAGAGCAGTCAGCTGATGATAAGATTACCCAAGAAATTGCTGACAAAGCCAGAGCTAGAGCAAAAGCTCGCTACCATATAGGTGGAGAAAAATACTTTGATGATCGAGAGAAAAAACTCCTCAGAGAATACTACTATATAATTCAGCTTGTAGTGGAATGCCTCCATAGCGATGGATGTATGTTAGCTCCTGAGTTGAGACAGAGAATTAAAGATAACTTGTTTCTAGCATGGCATAAGTAGTTATCAAATTCTTAAAACAAGAAAAAATATCATGCTTGCTAAATTTCAATTTCTTTTACTTGTTTTTACTTCTATTTTCTTTCTTACCTTTTACCAAGAAAGACCTTTAAGTCAGATTTTAAGATCTGATTCTGTTCTTGATAAAATAACTTTTGATATCTCAGCTACCTCTCAGGAAGGATCGAGTGATCCTCCTGATAGCTTAAGCTATGTTAGCTATGAGTTTTGTATTCCAGCTAAAGATAAATTTCTGAATGAAGTTAAGGACATAGATCCTACCATAATGTTTCATGCTCATAGTAGAGGAAGAATTGGTTGCCAGACAGATCAGTATCTTTGTATTGGGACTATCCAGAGTAGTCAGTGGAGAGAGATTCTAATGTCTATAGCTAAACTTGATTATGTGGAGAGAATCGATCGATTTTATGGAGAGTAGCCAATTGCGATCGATCTTCTGAGAATATTAGTTTAACTATAATATACTGAGTTGCTCGGAGGATAAAAACAATGAGTCTTAAAGATCGTATTGGCGAAGACATCAAATCCGCAATGAAAGCTAAAGATAAAATTCGCTTAGAAACAGTACGGAGTATTAAAAAAGTAATTCTAGAAAAAGAAGTTGCCCTACGTCCTAAAGGTCAAGATAGTTTAACAGAAGAACAAGAAATAGAAGTATTATCGCAGCAAGCAAAACAACGTCGGGACTCGATCGAACAATATCGTAATGGTGGAAGAGAAGATTTAGCTGAAAAAGAAGCCCAAGAATTAGCAATTATTGAAACCTATTTACCCAAACAACTTAGCGATGAAGAAGTAAACAGTATTCTTGATGAAATTATTGCTTCTGTTGGAGCTACTACAGCTAAAGACTTAGGTAAAGTGATGGGAGTAGCGATGAAACAACTGAAAGGTAAAGCCGACGGAAAGAAAATTCAAGCAATGGTTAAAGAAAAATTATCCTAGCCGGATTAATAAGAGTTTAGGGAGCAGAAACTAACTACTCCCTACTAACTACTAACTACTACCCCTGTTAAGGTGAGCGTTTGTACTAATAAATTAGTCTACTATTTAACGAAATAATAGGGATTAACGTACCTTTTGTTTGAGAGCTTGCTTAAAAAATATTCTATATTTCAAAAGGTATTTTCTCTGGCGATCGCGATCACATTTTGAAACCCTCATGAATTCGAGATAGTATATTTGTTCACCTTAACAGGGGTACTACTAACTACTAACTACTAACTACTTACCCATATTCCTTTTCATTTTTTCTAATTCTTCATCCAATTCCCATTTTTGAAATTTTGATTCCAAAGGATCTCCTGCACGACTATAATTGCTGTTACTAAAGCCTTGATTCCAGCCTACTGTGTAGCCATTATTAGTATTATTAAAATTACTGGCGGTTTGAGCTTGAGCCTGAATTTGTTTACGTCTCTGCTGAATTTGTTGTCGTAACTCCTTAGCTTGAACAATCCGCTTTTTGATTCCTTCCATTTGTCCCCAACGCAGATTACCTTGTCGAAGTAGTGCTGCTTCTCTTTCTTGTGCTGCCTCAGCTAAATCCCGTCTATTGGCAGCTTGTGCTTTACTAACTCTAATGTGCCAAGTTTTGATATCTTCAGCGATCGCTAAAATTTGCTCTTGGAGATTTTTTTCTTGTAACTGTAAATCGATAATTAGTTTGTTTGTATCTCGTTCTTGTTCTCTTAGTTGCTCTTCGATCGCTTGCAATTCTAGATGAGGATTATTTTCTAGAAATTCATCTAGTCGCTCTTCGAGAAATTGGCTTAAATCATTAAATATAGTCATATCATAGATTGTTTATTAAACTTATTTGAGTTTATAAAATAAGTCTTAAGATTTTGCCCATCTTTGTCAATCTTATCAAAAATAAGTCGAAAAAAACCAGAATAGAAACTTATCTTATTTGCTCTAATTATTTGAGGCAAATATTTCTCCATGCTCAATAGCAATTATTGTCTAAAACTTTTCGAGCAGTTAATGAAAGATAAATGGTTATCTTTTTGTTATGATTGATTTATTTTTTTCTATGTTTACAAGTTGTTTATTCGTGTAATTACATACAAACTATTTATACCTAGGTATAATTTATACTAAATTTGATAATAATGTGTTCTATTTTACAAGCTTCTTGAGATATTTTGAATAATCTAATACCTACAAGAAAAGCAGTACTAGGAAGCAAGAAATATAATGAGTTCTTATTTACTTGAAGAGGAGTCAATAGTCTCCAAAAGTTCTCATGAAAACACTTTGAAAGTTAGGTTTAATAATAAGATCTATATAAGAGTAAAAACTTTACCTAAAAAGTTTTATGAGCAAGCTCAAAAGCTCAAAGAGGAATATACAGCTAAGCAACAAGACAGTTTGCTAATAGAACATAAAGATTGGGTAGCTATTTGGCTAGAAGAATTAAATGAGCTAGACAAGAGTGAGAATGATTATTTGTATCGAGTGCAAGATTCATCTCCGACATTAGAAGATGAACAATCTCCATTAAAAGATGCACAAGGAATATCTTATCTAGATTATAAAAAATTTTTTCCTCCCCAAAAGTCTTCTAAACAACCGATTGTCAAAAAATATCGAGGAGTTACTTATGAAGATAAAGCCTTAAATATTTCTTATCCCATTATTCAAGGGCAACAATCGATTAAGAAATATCGAGGAGTTGCTTATAAAAATACAGTCTAAAACAATATTACTAGTAATGCTAGTCAGACTGAGGATAACTTAAGAGGATGTCTGAAAAGTATGAGATTATGCCAGTCTTCTTAACATAAGACGAATCATAGCAACTCGAATCATAGTTTCAGAAGTTGCGGGTAAAACTTCG
>JASJDI010000065.1 GCA_030065155.1 Xenococcaceae cyanobacterium MO_188.B29 | reverse complement strand
CAAAATCTTGGTACTTTTGAGAAAATTTAGGAGCAAAAATTAAATTTAGTAATGCGCAACTCATTACTCCTTACTTATTACTCATTACTTATCCTCACAGACTACTTTTTCAGCAAACCCTAAGTAGAGACCAAGAAAAATTTCTTGGTGAAGAGTGCGGATTCTTGGAAGATGCGGATGTTCAAGCTTGTTCCAACCTACTCAACCGTGGACTTAAAATTTTGGGAATTAGTCTATCTCAACTACGGCAAGTCCTGCCGAAAGTTACGCCAGTCCTGCGGACGGGTTTCCCTCCGCAGTGACCGTGGCTATTTATTAGCTCTCTGGTGATGTTTATAGGTAGTGCTATACCCGTTTAGCCTGGTAGGACCAACTGTATGTTCAGGGGTAGAAGTTTTTTTGCTAATTGGTTTTTTAGCGACAGAAGCCTCTGTACAAAGCGCATAAAGGTTAGTTTAGAATGCGAATTATTTATTTTATAAGTACAAACACTTAAAAAATAAACATGTTTTGATAAAGTTCAGTAATCTTGCCGAAGCAAAAAGATCAATTTCAGTAGAGAATAATTTCAAAATCACTTATCGGAAGTGATATTAACCATTAGAAAAATTGTTTCTCTTGCTCATCTTCTTAAAATCAGTCGTTTTGGCTGATTTTTTTTTGAGCAAGTTTAATTAAATTTCAAGTAAAGATTTGGTTTTTTCTGTAGTCTTGTTGTCTTCTTGAAGTTGCTGAATAATGTCGATTATTTCTCTCTCAAAAGTTACTTGAGCGCGATTTGTTTTACCGCCAAAATAGAAACTACCTTCATGTTCTAATCCCCATATTTGGGAGTAAGAAGCATAACTCATAACTACACCAATCATCAATAAGCCGAAACCTGTATAAACTAAAGGAACTCCAGGATCTGCTTTAATTTGTAAACCAGTACTACCAATTAAGTCAATTAATTTGAGAGTAACGCCATTAACTTCTACTCCTTGTCCTACCCTCACAGCACTAACTAATTCTCCTTGAGTATTATAGATTAAAATCGTTCCTTGTAAATCTTTGGTAATAAGAGAAACTCCTTCGCTCATATCGGGTTTAGTTGGTACCCAAGTTCCCCAAATTCTGCCACTACCAGGAACATTTAACTGAGCCATAGGTAATTGAAAGATAGGACTATTATTTAATCTAACTCGAACTGCTGCTATATCCCAGTTTGTTTGATATAGAGTAACGCCATCATAACGAAGAGGTTCATTAACGTATATAGTCTTGCGTTTTAATTCTTGTCCTTGTCGATCGACTACAGAAAGATCGGAATAAAATTGGTCGATATTACCATCATTAGTATATTCAATCCAGAAACGATTAACTTTTACCGCCCAATCTTTGGGTATGTGGGAATTAGCCAAAGGCCCTGCTTCTAAAATATTCTTAATCTGGAAAGTCTCACCACTAGGAACCATTTCTTGAGCAAAAAAACCAGTAAATATTCCCCAAATTCCTCCTGCTAAAACCAGTAACATAGCAGCATGAACGATAATAGGACCAATGCGCCCAATGATTCCTTTACGACTATAGAGAGCATTATCTTGCTGAAAAACTTTATAGCCACGTTTTTCCAGAAGAGGAATTAGAGTATTAACTGAACCAGTATCTAATTCGGTACTTAGAGCCAGTTTAGTAAATTGACGAGGTTTTTGATAATATTTCCAGTTGCGGGCAGCTTTTAGGGCTGGTAATTGGCGAGTAAAAGTACAAGCTGTCAGACTGCTACCAAATAAAACTAACAGAGATAAATACCACCAAGTACTGTAGACATGATTTAAACCCCAATTAAGTATAATTTGCCAAGTCAGAAAACCGAACAATGCTGGCTCTTGGGGATAATTTTGCTGATAAAAAGTTAGGGATTCACCTTGTTCGATAACAGTACCAGCAATACTAAACAAGGCAATAACCAACAATAAAATAATTGCCAATTTCAAATTAGCAACTATCCCAACAAAACGACGAAAAATACTCATATTTTAAAGATTAATAGCAGGAATACGGAACAATAAAGACAAAATACCAAAAATTAGTAAAAAAGAGCCACTAATCGGATTAATCCAACTAGACCAACGGCGCAATTCTAAAAGTTTTTTTAAGGTTGCAGTAAAAGTCCCTGCTAAAATTAGGGGCGCGACATATCCAGCAGCATAAGCAATCAATAAACCTGCACCTATCAATAAATCACCTGTTGTGGCTACCCAAGCTAGTAAAGTTGCTAATACTGGGGTACTGCAAGGTGAAGCTATTAGTCCAAAAGTTAAACCAAGTAAATATGACCTGATTGAGCGAGGTAAATCTTCTGTAATCCAATCGGTTGAACCAAGGGAAGGAAAACGTAGAGGCAATAATTCTAATAGGTTTAAGCCCATAATAATAGCAATTAAGCTGACAATAATGGGTAATCCTATGCCTATTTGTCCATATACTTTGCCAATAGAAGTGGCAATAATTCCTAATCCTGCCAGAGTGGTAGCTAAACCCAGGGCAAACCAAGTAGATTGGAGAGTGGCTTGTAGTCTGCCTTGAGATTCATAACCACCAATATAACCAATAGTTATAGGTAGCATTGACAGCATACAAGGAGTAAGGCTGGTCAATAATCCTGCTAAAAAAATAACGCCAATACTAACTACACCGAGATGATTTAGTTGGTTGGAGACTAGGTGTTCGGCAAATTGTTCAATTTGGTAAAGTGTTGTTTGTAAAGATTCAAGCATAAAAGAAGATAAGCTAAACAGCTTATGATAATCAGATTCTAGCAAATATGATGTTACAAACTAAAAATATAGCAGTACGCTTTTAGGTTAGGACATTTAAATATCGATAGTGCTGAGAGCTTCTCTGCCATTGGCTTGAATACCATTGCCTAAGCTATTCCAGGTGTCATTATCAGACCAACTCTGAGCCATACGGTGAAATTCGAGGCTGTTACCTGGATTATCTACATCTAACTCTAATCGAGCCGAGACAATTTCAGCATTAGAGCCAATCTGTCCAGCTTGATTGCCGAAAATATCATCAAAACGAATTAATCCTTGTACTGCTCCACCGCGATCGCTAGCATCAACAATTTTTGAACAATTTAAAATATTACAGTTACGAACAATAGGAATTACCTATTATCTACTATCTATTCATTACCTATTAAACATTACCTATTACCTATTATCTATTACCCATTAATTCACTATTTTTTGGGTATTTCGGGTAAGTCGTGTAGTATCTTACCAAGGTAAACGACTACCATCCCAAGAGAAAAAGTTACCGCTATCTTCTATCTTTAAATCATCTATTACTGCTAACAATTGATTAACTGTTTTTTCTACTGAAAATAATTTTTTTGGAGGGACATTTTTTTGGAAAGGTTGAGAAAGATTAGTATCAGTTGTGCCTGGATGTAGAGTTACCACGATCGTTTTCGGGCATCTCCTACTATATTCGATCGCGGTTGTCCGCATAAACATATTCAAGGCAGCTTTGGAAGCACGATAACCGTACCATCCTCCTAAACGATTATCGCCAATACTACCAATTTTTGCAGAAATACTGGCAAAAATACTAGGGTCTTGATGGCGAAATAAAGGCATTAAATGTTTAGCTAGCAGTACTCCACCGATACTATTAACCTGAAAATAACGGATTAACCGATCTGGTTCGATTTGCCTGAGACTTTTTTCTGGCTGTAACTCTCCTTCATGGAGAATACCTACACAGTTGATCACAAAATGAAGTTGTTTTACTTCTGTACTAATTTTGTTAACGCTCTCAGCAATTTGTGATTCTTCCGTAATATCTACAGCAAAACACTGTAATCTTTCAGAATGTTGGTGAGCCAGAGTAAGCAACTCAGCAGCAGATTCTGGATGACGATAAGTAGCAAAAATTTTAGCCATAGCTTGATTTGCTAACAGTTGTTTAACAAAACCCAAACCAATACCTTGACTTGCACCTACTACTAAAGCATTAGCTCGATCGATTTTTGACAATACAGACATACTTAGAGAAAATTGTTTAGACCGATATCATCATTACATTTGTTTACAAATCTTGGCATTTAACCCAGCTATTACCGTAATCTGACAGATATTATCTTTCTTTATCCTTCCCATCTATAAAATACTGAAATTACATGACTGTTGCTCCTCATAAAAAAGCTAAAGCCCTTAAACCAAATAGCCGTCGTCCAGCCAAGGAATTGTGTAGCGAGTGTGGACTTTGCGATACTTACTACATTCACTACGTAAAAGAAGCTTGTGCTTTTCTTAATCAACAGATAGCAGAATTAGAACAACAAGCCCACGGACGCAGCCGTGACTTAAATAAAGAAGATGATTGGTATTTTGGTGTCCATCAAGACATGATGGCAGCGCAGAAAAAACAACCCATTGAAGGGGCGCAGTGGACAGGAATTGTGAGTACCATTGCTTGCGAAATGCTGAATCGGGGTTTAGTAGAAGGGGTAGTTTGTGTGCAGAATACCGAACAAGACCGCTTTCAACCCATGCCAGTAATTGCCAGAACTCCAGAGGAGGTATTAGCAGCCAAAGTTAATAAGCCTACTTTATCACCTAATTTATCAGTATTAGAAGAAATAGAGCGATCGCAAATGAAGCGATTACTCGTAATTGGTGTTGGTTGTCAAATTCAGGCACTAAGGGCAGTAGAAAAAGAATTAGGGCTAGAAAAACTTTACGTGTTAGGTACTCCTTGTGTTGATAATGTTACTCGTGCAGGACTACAAAAATTCCTCGAAACTACTAGTAAATCACCCGATACAGTAGTACATTACGAGTTTATGCAAGACTTTAGAGTCCATTTTAAACATGAAGATGGTTCGCTCGAAAAAGTACCTTTCTTTGGACTAAAAACTAATCAACTAAAAGATGTTTTTGCTCCTTCTTGTATGAGTTGCTTTGACTATGTTAACTCTCTAGCAGATTTGGTAGTAGGTTACATGGGCGCGCCTTTTGGTTGGCAGTGGATAGTAGTACGTAACCAAACAGGACAAGAAATGCTGGATTTAGTTCAAGATCAATTAAATACTCAGCCTGTTACGTCGGAAGGAAATAGAAAACAAGCTGTGCAAAATAGTATCCCTGCTTACGATCAAGGCGTTACTCTACCGATGTGGGCAGCAAAATTGATGGGAGTAGTAATCGAAAAAATTGGCCCTAAAGGTTTAGAATATGCTCGTTTCTCGATCGATTCTCACTTCACTAGGAATTATCTTTATCTCAAACGCAATCATCCCCAAAAATTAGACGATCATGTGCCAGAATATGCTCAAAAAATTGTCGAACAATATAAGTTACCTCAATAGCAAAATTAGTCATAATTCATCGGTCATAAGTTAAGCTTGCAAACAGGTTGTCAAAGTCTATCGGCAACCTTGATAATTCTCCCAAGTACGTTGTTCACCAACTTGATGAGGATTGTAAGCCACTAACTCTACTATGCCGTTTTCGTGGAAAATCCAGCCTTGTGCAGGAGGTTTACGGTTTGTGCTGGATTTTACTGTTACTATTTCCCGATTGGATTTAATTTCTTCTGCTGATACAGTTATAGGTGTAACTAATTCTACCTCGATCGCATTTTCTGCTAAAATATCTTTAGGATTTTGGGGTAAACCACCTTTACCAATATCAACAAACTCACTATCGGCAGTTTGGGTACAAACATTTTGAGCAATTAATTCAGCAGGATCTACAACTTCTTGAGTTAATTCTAATAAACCACTAACAGGATCGATCGTTGGTTGTTGAATATTTATCTCTCCTGGGAAACCATTGTCTGAACTAGCATTAATATCGTTCGTACGAGAATCGAGAGGTCTTTCTTCGATGCCAAAAAGTGCTTCTGCGATAATATCAATCTTGCCCCCATTTCCTTGAGCAGCATTAGCGATGATATCGTTATTTTGATTGGGAAAAGCAATTATAAATCTGGCATCAATATCAAGATTTCCACCCGTTGCATCTTTAAAAGCTTGTGCAGAAATTAAACTGTTATTTCGTAAAATAATATCTTCAGCAACTTTGAGGGTAATGTTACCATTATCACCAGCTTGAGTAGCAGCATTAATTCTAGCATCATTTTCTAAAGTGATATTCTTCGCTTCAATAGCTAAACTACCAGCTTCACCCGTTCCTGGGGTTCTTAATCCAAGACTTTGAAAGTTACTTGCACTAATAGTTGCACCATCGCGAATAATTAAATCTTGGGTAAAAACTTTTAGTTCACCACCATTACCATTTTCTTCTAACGCAACAGCAAATAAACCACTTCTGCCTAAACTATTACCACCACTTAATTCAATAGAATCCTTAGCATGAATGGTCAAATTACCTGCATTTCCTTGACCAAAAGTAGAAGCTGAAATTTGAGAACCTTCGGTGACAGTTAATCTTCTTGTTTCAATAGTGAGATTGCCACCTTTGCCTGTCGAATCTAACAAAACATCTACTTCTATACTGGCTTTTCCTAATACTTCTATGGAGTCAGTCGCATTAATAATAATATCTCCAGCATTGCCTGTGCTGTTAACGATATCTGATGAGATAAAAGCATTATTGTTGGCAATCAGGAAAACTAAAACTATTATTTTCAGCTATGGCTATTGTTCCTGTTTCTGTCAAACCGCCTAACTCAATTCTCCCTTCCGGGGCAAAAATAATTCCGCCATTTTCTACCCTGACATTTCCTCCAATTAAAGCAATTGTTTCACCTTGATTCACTGCTAAACCAACACCATTAGTATTAGATTGATTCAGAATATCTCCTGGATTATCCCTAAACCTCAAACCAATAGGAATATCTATAGTTAATAATGGTGGTGCATCAGGATTAGCTGCACTAAACTCAAAGCCATTATCAAACAAGACACTATCTGCGCTGGTGGCAAAAAATGAACCATTGACATCTAAAGAAGCATTTTCGCCAAACAGAATCCCGTTGGGATTAATTAAATATAGATTGGCATTACCTAAAACCCCTAACACTCCCTGAATATCAGAAATATTATTCCCTGTAACTCGACTGAAGATATTAGCAATACCATCAGGGTTATTAAAATAAGCTTCTTTTAATGCTTCTACATTGAATTCCTGAAAACTATGAAACAGATTGGCATCCCGAATCGCACCACCTTTGATAGTATCTCTATTATCATTACTTTCGACAACGGAACTTTCTGCACCCAAACTAGAGTCAGGAATTATTTGAGCGAGCGCTGTATTAGGTAATAAAGCAAATAAAACAGGAAAAGAAAATAAAGAAGTTATTTTGCTCACTAAACTTTGTATGTCAGTCATCAGAGCGATTCTAGCTTCTCTTTTTATCTCTTGCCAACTAAATACTATTTATTGACAACTCCTATAATTGTCCCAAGTACGTTGTTCACCAACTTGATGAGGATTGTAGGCTACTAACTCTACTATGCCATTTTCATGGAAAATCCAGCCCTGTGCAGGAGGCTTACGAGTTTTCTGCGGTTTTACTTCTGCTCTTTCTCTGTTTAATTTAATTTCTTGACCAGATACTATAATAGACTCAACTAGTTCTACCTCGATCGCATTTCCTGCCAGTCTATCTCCAGGATTTTGGGGTAAACCACCTTTACCAATATCTACAAACTCACTATCGTCAGTTTGGGTACAAACATTTTGAGCAATTAATTCAGCAGGATCTACGACTTCTTCCATTAATTCTAATAAACCACTAACAGGATCGACAATGGAAGTATTAATCTAAGTATCTCCCTGCTATCCTCGATAAGCTTGCTGCCAATCTCCGATAATTTGATACATTCCTCTCAAAGCAAGAGAATTAAAAATTAATTGTTGAGGCATATAATCACTCTTAGTGTTTGCTAGTTTTATTGTCTGTTGATACTTATGTTCAAAGGCTTTAGCTTGTAGAGGATAGCCAGCATTATAGAATATTTGTTTTGCTACTTCATAAGCTTCAGCAGCACGAACATAGTCTTTACCTAAAAAGAAGATATCTCCCATATATTTAGTTAGCAAAGCGCGATTAGCTCGATCGCTATCTTTTTGCCAGGGGATGCAGCTTTGAACCGTATTACAAAAGTTGATTGCTTCTGAGACAGTAATTGATTCTAGTTGCTGCTGTGCTTGACAAAAAGACTCTGCAACAGAATGACCAGCACACAAGCCTAAATGAAAATATAATAGCAACATAGATGCAGCTACATCTTTAAATTTAGTGAGAGGATAACGATTAATTAATACAGTTTTCGCACCTGTATAAATCAGACTTTGAGCAATACCTATTAACTTACTGCTAGCTAATCGACCAATTTTGAGATTAGCTAGAGTAAGAATAACTATATTTCCTTTCAACTCCAATTGACTCAAATCTAAATTAGAAAAAGTTGTCTCTTGAATAAAGAAATGAACAATTTTTGGCTGACGGTTAATATTCGCTAAAACATTGTCTTTAGTAACTTGATTACCCAATAAAGGTTGAGTATCATATAAATCCGCTATCATTACCGCTACACCTTCCAAAATAGATGGAGATTGAAGAGGAGAAAAGGAATTGATATGAATTTTCTGTTGCCAAATTGTTTCAGGATAAACAACAAATAGAGCTTCTTGAGTAGTAGATTGAAAAGAGTTAAAACTGGTTAATTGACTAACAGTAGACAAATAAGAAAGCGATTTTTGCTTGCTGAGAGGTTGAGTCCGCCAAAGCAAAGTAGTAAAAGGAAATGATGATAATCTCGTACAAGGAACAATAAGTATATGCCTAGCTTGAGCAATTTCTCGATCGAAAGAAGCCAGAAAAACCGACTCTAAAATTCGGCTAATTGTTTTAGTAGACTCTTTTTTTACTAATCGATTTAGCCAATCTTGGGTAGTTTCTAATAATGTCTGAAAGGAGAAAGGTCGCTCGTTTAACTCTTTCACTTGAGAATACTTAATTGTTCCTTCAGAGTTTACTGCCCAAGCAAGTAATTGGGTTTTAGTCAAAAGATAGCTAATTACCAGAGTATCTTGGGGTAAATAACTTGAGATCTGGTCAATTTCTAAAGTCTTAAGATTTTGCTGACATACTGCTGCTAAGGATTTTCTCAGGCTATAATTGTTAGCCATTTCAGCAAAGATAAAAGTCTTTGAGCAATTATTATCTTGTTGACTAGATATTTCCGCTAAATTGGCATAGATATCTTGCATAACTGAATCATAATTCAACAAAATTTGTTGAAAAAGTTGCCAGGGCAATAAATCTCTATCTTCTGTAAACACAGCTAAAATAGTTTCAGCTAAACGAGCTAGACTAATAGCTACTTCCTCATTTTTCTTCAGATCTTCCTGGGCAGCTAGGGCGAAAGTTAACGCCCAACCAACACCTTGAGCGATCGCGCCGTTTTCTCTAGAGGTAAGAGCTAATTGTGTTGCTCTATCTATAATTTTTTCATCTAAATCTTGATAATGAAGGCAAGACCAAAATTTGCCCATTTCTGCTGCCATAGCATTAAGGCGATCGCCTACTGCCTCAAAACAGGCGATCGCTTCTTCATAACCATAATTAGCTAAATTCCACTGTTCATCGATCGCATTGAGATAGGCTAAACGGAGAATAGTTATTCCTTCTCCTCGGGGAGCATCTGCAGCAGCAAAATATTGTCTTGCTTCTAAATAAAGTTGTTGGGCAGAAGTAGAATTTAAATTGGAGTAATCTCGAGTTCTCTCTAACAAAGATTCTCCTGATATATTAAGATGATAGCCAAAGACAACGGGCTTGCCAAAAGAAGCAGGGGACATCAATAAGTCTCCTTGACAAAGAAGATACCACGCTGTCTCTAGAAACTTGCCATGTTTCTTGTGGGCTTTCACTAAGTTATCGAGAATGTCCCATCCGTCTTGAGCTTTGCCCGTTAAAGCCAATAGTTCAGCTAGGACACTATAGAGGTTTTTAGCAATAGTGAATATGTCTAGACTTTGATAAGATTCGAGATTCTGAGTGAATTTTTGTTCAATTTCTGCCAGATAAATTTCTTTTTGAGCCTGCTCTCCCCATCTTCCTAAAATTGTCCGCCAAGTGGGTATAGCTTCAGCCACAAAATTAATGAAATCCCCCTCCAAGCAAAGAGAAGAGAGGGTAGTAGTCGCCACTTTTACTCTTTCATCTTCTTCTAGTACACTTGATGATTCTGAAGATGGGGAATGTTTTTTGGCAGCTTGAGATGCTTTCTCAGACTCAAGATGAGATTTTAGTTGATTAAATCTTTTTTTCCAAAGAGATTCTGTATAGTTCCCTTCGACTATAACTAGACAACCATCAGGTAAAATTTCTCGTGCTTGCAATTCAGCAAAATAAGCTGCTGCTGCAAAAATATATCTTTTTTCAGCACTGTTAGCCGAAATAAAAGCTTCTTCAAATAGAGATAAAGCATGCTTATACTCCCCCTGCAGTTGGTGTACAACTCCACGGGCAAATAAAGTAGATGTATTCCAGTGACTAAGTATAGATGCCTCTGCTTCCATTTGAGCCGTAGCTAAATTTCCTTGACCGAAATCAACTAACCAAACCCAATTCAAAGCATCATCTACTTTCGAGACTCCGAGTTTAAACATTGCTTTACGTTAATCTAACAAATTTTAAGATCTAGTACAATCTACAAAAGAAATTTAATGAAATAATGAACTATCTGTTAATTTTATCGTCAAGATTTACATAGACTTAATAGTCGAGGAGATCATAAATTGGTGTTTAAAAAAGTTATTTCAGCTACATTATTCTTAAGTGCGGTTGTGCTTAATGCAAATTCGTTGTCTGCGCAAGAAAGCAACAGTGAAAATCCGACTCGATCGGATACAGTTTTTGTCTGTGCTACCCAAACACAGACACCAACATTATTAGCTTACACTCCAGGCGAAATTAATTTGACTTCTTTGATGAGTTGGCATTCGGAGTACTTACTGCCTAATCAGTCAGGAGGAGAAATTTGTCAGCAAGTAGCAGCAAAATTACAGAATCTTTGGCAACAGCAGCAGCCAATATTTTTTGTCACAGAACAAAAAGAAGACCGCAATGTACTTTGCCTGGTTACTCAAGAGGATGCAACTTGCAACTCTGAAAATAGCGAAGAGTTATTTAGTGTTAAACCTAATTACAATGCTACTTGCGTTGTCGATAATCGAGAACCTCTAGAATGCCTAGCTATTGCTCAAAATAGGGGACTGATGATATCTCCTGATGACGCTTATTCGCCGACTTGGTCATTTTGGACTTGGTAAGTCATCTTTAATTTGCTTAGGATAATAACCTCTGAAATAATCACAGATTCGATTTTTGCCGATAGAATATCTATACTATGAGCAAAAAAACAACTAAATAATAAAAGTAAAAACTTAAGCTTATCTTTAGGATATAGCGGTTCTCAATTTAAATGAGGTACATATTTATTAATAATATTCAATGATATTTAAGAATTAAAGTTTGACCTCTTTTAGCTTGCTCATTGGGAAAACCGCTATATTCTTTTTGAGTTATCTCTAAATATCCATAGCTAATGTTTCACAAATATAATATTTTTTTTGTATGCAAGCTAATTATAGTTAGTATCTTTTTGACTATAAATCTCAATATAAAAGAGAAAGCTCAAGCAAAAACTTGTAATGATTCCTTCAGATGTTCTTCTCTTGAGAAGATACAAGACTTACCTATAGAAAAATCTTTATTATCACAATCACCAGAAGAACAACCAGATAATAACGGTTCTCCCTCTTTACGCCGTGTTCCTAGCGAGGGAGAAACACAATTTGAACCCCAAAGAATTCCCTTTGTTCTTCCAGCCAGAAAAACTTATCGTAGTTCTCCTAGTATTACTATTATTAACCCTTCTGGTTATGGGGCTAGTTGGGGTAGTGCTGGTATTGGTATAGGACTTCAAGAAAGAGCGCGTTTTGTTGATGAAGCAGATGGTGTATTTGGCTTTGGTTTTGGTTTGGGTAATCCACGCAAAAACCTTGGTGTACAGATAGGTGTAACTTTAGTAGACCTCGATAATATTTTTAGAGATGGCACTGTAAGTGTGAAATTACATCGCCTCCTTACTAATGATCTTGGTCTTGCTGTTGGTGTACAAGGATTAACAACTTTTGGCGATACAGATGGTGGTTCTTCTGGCTATGGAAGTATTACTAAAAAATTCACTTTAAAACCAGATGCTAGTCATCCTTTTAGCGAGTTGTACACCACGGTAGGAATAGGAGGAGGACAATTTCGTTCTGAGTCTGATATTAATAACGAAGTTGAGTCGATCGGTGTTTTTGG
This sequence comes from Xenococcaceae cyanobacterium MO_188.B29, assembly GCA_030065155.1. Classification (GTDB taxonomy): domain Bacteria; phylum Cyanobacteriota; class Cyanobacteriia; order Cyanobacteriales; family Xenococcaceae; genus JASJDJ01. Next base: position 14,701 of record JASJDI010000065.1, on the reverse strand, counting down.
TAGCGTAGCAGTTAGAGTGGTTGAACCTGTAAATGCGATCTTTGAATGGAGTGGTCAGGATTTAACTATTGGAGTTTCCATTGTTCCTTTTCATAATATTCCTCTCGTCATAATACCTGCTATTAGCGATATCACTGGTTCGGCAGGAGATGGAGCTAGGTTTATTTTTGGTGCTGGTTATGGCTTTTCTTTTTAAAGTTGATAAATGATAAAGTAAAGACTAAAAAACATGAAAATACATCATAACTTTTTCAGAATTAGTTTAGCTTTTGTTTTCCTAATCATTACCGCCAATATTAGTCGCGCTCAATCAGGTAATATGTCTGATATTACACAGCCCGATCCTCTAGGGTCAATTCCGACTGAGCCTACAGAAATTACAGATCCTAATAATCCTTCTCCTGATAATCAACCCCCTACCACCGACCCAGAGACAGATGGCACTCCCTCAACAAATCCAGAAGATCCTCAAACGCCAGAAGCGCAAACACCAGAAGACTCTCAACCAGATGGGACAGCAAACGATCCCAATACTCAAGAAACTGACCAGAATGGTACCGTCTCATCAGAGGGAGATCCGACAACAGGCGATCCCAATACTCAAGAAAGTGACCAGAATGATACCGCTTCGTCAGAGGGAGATCCGACAGCAAGTGATGCCGATGCTCAAGAAACTGACCAGAACGATCCCAACCAGCAAGAGGAAAGTGAAACAGCAGATAGTACCGATGCTGAGGAAACAGGTGAAACTGATCCTGAATCGGAAAAAGAAGAAGTAGCTGAAAAGGAAGACGAAACTGAGACCAAAGAAGAAACAGTAGCGCAACAGGAAATTAATCGTTCTGCTTTTGAAGCACAGATTCAGGGAGCAAGCACTGAAGTTGCCATTCAATTACATGAAGAATTACAGATAACTCAGTTGATTAGTTCTTCTGGAGTGCAGTTATATGGTGATATACCTTCTGTAGAGCAGATTTCTGACAGATTAGGTCAATTATGGCAACAGACAGGACACAAACCCGCATTTATCAATGTATCACTTCAATCAAATCAGCTAGAAACTTTTGCGGTCTTGCCTACACCTGCTGATAGTGCTGATAGTAATAATTCTATTATTAATTCAAGTAAGGATAATTCTAAGGAAAAACAGAATAATAATCTCAGTCCAACTGAACCAATACGGCAGACAGTTCAGCTTTCATCACGCAAAGAAATTCTGACAATAGCCAAGAAATTTAGAAAAGAAGTCAGTAATGCTAGACATATAGGCAGAAATCGTAAATATCTAGAATCTGCTCAAAAGCTATATCAATTGATAGTTAAACCCTTAGAAGCAGAATTAGAGGCTAACGATGTTGATATCTTAGTATTTTCTATGGATTCTGGATTACGTCTAATTCCTATTGCAGCACTCCATGACGGCGAGCAATTTTTAATCGAAAAATATGCAGTAGCTTTAGTTCCTAGTTTTGGTCTAACGGATACTCGCTATGTAGACGTTCGTCAGAGTCCTATTTTAGCAATGGGAGCATCGCTATTTGAAGACGAAGCTCCTCTGCCAACTATGCCTCTTGAATTACGCTATATCACTAGTAATCCTCGACAGGGAGAAGTATTTCTTAATGAACAATTTACCGTGAATAATTTTATTACTCAAAATCGTCGTAGCGATCCGTTTAGAATTATTCACTTAGGTACTCATGCCCAATTTGTAGCAGGAGATTTTGCTGATTCTTTTATTCAATTTTCTGATCGACAGTTAAAATTGCCTGAATTGAGACGAATATCTGATGAATTAGGGTGGAGTACTGAGGATGCTACACCGATCGAACTATTGGTACTAAGTGCTTGTGAAACAGCTTTGGGTGATGAAGAATCGGAATTAGGCTTTGCTGGTTTGGCGGTGCAAGCTGGGGTTAAATCAGCATTGGCTAGTCTTTGGTATATTAGCGATCTGGGAACTTTAGCTCTAATGAGCGAATTTTATGATAACTTAAGCGAGACTCTAATTAAAGCCGAAGCTTTACAGGCAACTCAATTAAGTATGCTTAGAGGTGAGGTGAGAATTAAAGATAGAGAATTAATACTATCGAATGGAGACGCTGTTCCTTTACCATCTACCTTTCCTAAAGGTTCATTAACCCTTTCCGATCCCTATTTCTGGTCTGCTTTTACTCTCATTGGTAACTGGAATTAGCAACTTTTATTTTTCAGGAAAAGCAACCTTAGATAAGATATTCATCGGGGTAAGCTCTTCCAAAAGTTTGATTTGTTCTCGATCGCGCACAAACAAAGACCCCGCAAAACCCAAAGAGTTAATGGCAATCGACGAGAAAGACTCTTGGGAACGGGGTACAATTAACATCCATTCTCTGGTAACTAACATATTATAAGCACCAGGTTGAACTAAGCTATTACTATCTAGATCTAGACTTACTGCTTGCAATAAAGAATCATAGCAAGCTAGCATTCCTTGAGCTATGTCTATAGGAGAGTCAGACTGAGTTACACTTAAAAGGGCGATCGCGTGATGAAAAGGAAATTGAGGAATTTTACCTATAGAATCATTAAATTCAGCAGTAGCTATAACTGGTTCAATGGGTAAATAGCATTTTTCAGCAATAAAAGGAAGAGGAACAAGCTGCAAATGCTTATGTCGTTGAGAAGCACCAGCAATTTTACCCCCATTATAAAAGGCTAAACCATCAATTTCTTGTATACATAGCCATAAAGCCAAAAAATCTGCTAAATTAAGCCTATTTTCTTGTTCTTCAAAATCACGGGTAACGATGAGTAAATGATTATCTACGACATTAAATTTATTTAATAGACAAAGGTGAGTAGAAGAAATATCAGTGACAAATAAGTCTGGTTCGTAAGGAAGAAAAGGATTAAAATCTTGGTTAGTTTGTTTTTGTTTTTTTTTGGCTTTTTCTTTCCGTGCCAAATTAGACAGACTACGTACTAAAAAAGAAATACCATTATGTTCAATAAATTGATATTCTGTTTCGATCGAATGTAGCGCGCCACATTGACGAGCATATTGTGTCTGTTCAACTAATTTATTCCATAGACTACCAGGTTCTAATAGTATATTGTCTTCTGTCATAGGTAAAGTGTGCTTTTTTATATACGTCTAATATGAATTTAATCGAAATCATTAGCTAAAAGATATGAATCAACAAAGCTAATTCACAACAGGCGTATTATATGTTTATACATATTGAAAGGCACTATCCCAAACATAATCAATAACTTTTACAGCTTGATCTAAAGACAGTACTTGTAAATACTCTTGTTCATCTTGCTTGAGTAAAGGAACTTCTGTTAATTCAGTAGTATCTTCTGGATTTAATTTAATTTTACCTCGGATGGATTGCAGATTTTTAATAGTCTTCTCTATATTAAAATCAATTTTTTTACCTATTCTTTCTTCCATCCATGCTTCAATGTGATCGTCTAATTGCTCTAAATTGAGCGAAGTTGTACTAGTTAATAGATGATAATAAACTAAAATAATCTCTTTGCATTCCTCTTCTTCGGCTGAATCAATGAGAAATTGAAATACTCCTGCATTATTCGCCATATTACGGAAAAAGAGAGTTTCAGTAATATTTTTTTGAAATTTAATTTGCTTACTTTTATAGCTAGTATATTGTTTAAAAGCAAATCCACCTAAAGTTACTAATAAAGAAAGAGTAGTTACTAAGACTGGGGTTACATCTCTAATTTCTTCTTCTCTAACTGGTACGACAGAAGTTGGAATATCTCCTAAAATAACATAGAGAATTACGCCTATTATTAATAATAATTGCGGTAAAATTTTGACTAGCAAAGAAACGCCTGCACCAATAGCTGGAATACCAAAAAGTAAACGGTCTTTCCAGTTCATACTCATTTCTACATTAGGAAAAATAAATTCAATATCTAGCTTAGACAAATTTTTGTATAGATAAATATAAATACAGCCAGGCTTAAAGCTAAGTTCTTCTTTAGGAGTAGGCTTATTAGCGAAGTGTCTCTCTTCTTTAAACTTAATCAAGAGAATAACTTTTTCAAAGATATCGACTTTTTTCTCTTTTGTTTGCCAAAATTTTTTAATTGTAATTTTGTCTTGGATATCTCCCTGACAATAACAAAGCATTTCTTCAAAATCAGTAAAATCTACTTCCGTTTTTAAATCAAATAAAGAATCATCGGTTAATGCCCTTCTTAGAACACCTTTAGACAATGGATAGTAGTTAGCTTTTTGCAAAATAGTAGTAAAATCTTTGATGAGATTTTCTGTCATTTTTGCTTTATCACTTAAGTCATATTTAGTTTGATTACTTACATCTGCATCAGGATTAAAAGGAGTATAATTTTGTTTGATATTTTCTAGATAGCTATGAAATTTAAAGTGATAATAGGCAGCTAAAATCTGACAAAACTCTCTAAATTGCTTTTGTTGATTAATAGTTAATTTATTGTCTAATAAACAAAGATCGATTAGAGCTTTACGAGTATAAGGGATGAATGCTTCTCGGTTTTGATAGATAGCCATTGGTTGTTACTGATTACCCTTCGGGCGGGGGCGCGTTCCCAAACGGAGGAAACCTCCGTGGGGTCGCCCCCGCTGATTACTGATTACTCAGTCTAGTACAACAAAGCAGCTTCACAGTCAGCAGCTATTTGCTTTTTAAGAGCTTCTAAAGAAGGAAATTTTTGTTCTGGACGCAAAAATCGCTCTAAACTGACATTAATAGTTCGATCGTATAAATCTCCTGACCAATCTAAAAGATGAACTTCTATGGTAGGAGCATCCCCTTTTACTGTGGGGCGATAGCCTATATTCATTACACCTTTAATGGTCGATCGAGGATTAAAATTTTCTTCTAAAAATACATTAACTGAGTAAACACCAAAGCGAGGAAGAAACTTTTCTGCTGGTAGCTGAAGGTTGGCTGTAGGAAAACCAATTGTTCTACCTAATTGTTGCCCTTTTACTACTGTTCCCATGAGAGAATAAGCTCTACCTAACATCGAGTTAGCTTGCTCTATGTCTCCTGCTTGCAAAGCTTGACGAATTAAAGAACTACTAATACGGACGTTTTCAGCTTGATTATCTTGATTTTGACACTTGTGGAGAGAGTTAATATGAACTTTAATACCAAAACTAGAGGCGATCGCTTTTAAATCTTTAGCTGTCCCTTTTCTCTGGAAACCGAAGCAAAAATCTTCTCCTACACTGACGTATTTGGCTTGTAATTGCTTAACTAAAATTTTCTCAACAAATTTTTGTGGACTCAGAGAGGCTAACTCTTGATTGAAAGGTAATAGCACTAACTGCTTAATACCCAACTTGTCTAGCTGTTGAGCTTTTTCAGCTACGGGAGTTAATAGTTTAAGCTGTTTGCCTGTAAAAAACTCGCGAGGATGGGGTAGAAAACTAACTACCGTTGGGTAAAGATAATCTGTTTTTACATTATGAGATTGCTCAAAAATCTTCTCTAAGACTTTTTGATGACCTCGATGAATACCATCAAAGTTACCAAGAGCAATCGCAGTTGGAGTTAATATTTGTTCTGGAGAATTGGCGACTCGCACGCTTTACATTTTGCAACAATTTTACTTCTCCAAATTATATCGAAGATGGGAAATTTATGACATACAATACATCAATATAGTCGATCGGCGCGATTGCAACCGATCTAGGGAATTTAAGAAAATAATGTACAGAAGTTTATTCTGCTTCGCCACCTTGAATTTTAAGGATTAAAAAGCCCCAAGCTAATCCTGCAAGGACAAGGACTGTAGATAAAATTATGCCGTTAAAAAGCATGCTTTCTGCACTCATGTTAGTTTCTCCTATCGAAATTAAATAAAGTTTAATTATTTCTAGTGACAATTGATATTTTGACTTCTCCCCGCAGCATGAAGCATAGAGGATTCTAATCCCGATTGTGAATACGAAGTTATCGCACCACTCCGTCCTTAATTAGCTGTCACCGATTAACAACATCGGTGGTGGCAGTCAAGAACCACCTAGACACTCACCACTTAAAAAAATGGATTGCGCTTACATTTTAAATTTTGTACTTGTTCGCACTTTTCAACACATAGCCAAATTGATACGCTCCCTAATCTGCCATTATTTACAGTGGTTTAGGCTTGCTGCCAAAATAGATGCAGTAGCGACTAACTTGTCGGGATTTCTCCGTACTAGATTAGGTCAAAACGTAGTTGATACGCCTACTAAAGCATAACCATTCTACCATATTCACTCTCGGTTAAAACTGCTTTCTTTTGGCTTCTCTCCGCGATAGAATTGCACGGATTCTAATAACTAATGAGATGATAACTATTTGTATCAGTATTTTTTGTATTTCATATTATTCTGTAACTACTGCAACTTCTGTAACCCCCATAACTTCTATCTCATAATCTCAATGACAAAATATCCTCATTTAGCAATCACTCTAGGCGATCCTGCGGGAATTGGGGCAGAAATCATTTTGAAAGTCTTAGCCGATTCTTCTATAAATCAAGACTGTCATCTTACCGCGATCGGTAGCCGTAAAATCTTACAATTTACCTACGACTATTTACTTGAGAAACGAAATTTAGAGGCAAAAGATTTAGCTAATCCCGCCGAGATTGATATCATTGATATACCGATGATGCCAGAGATTACTTTGGGACAAGGGACTGCTGAGAGTGGTGCTGCTAGTTTTGCTTACTTAGAAAAAGCGATCGCTCTTACCTTAGCCAATAAATTTCAGGGAATTGTCACCGCACCCATCGCGAAATCTCTTTGGCAAGCTGCTGGATATAATTATCCTGGGCAAACAGAAGTACTCGCCGAAGGAGCAGGAGTAGATAAGTTTGGGATGTTGTTTGTGGCGAATTCTCCCCATAGTGATTGGACTCTACGCACTTTGCTAGCTACAACCCATATTCCTTTAGCGCAAGTGCCTCAAGCCCTAAATCCCGATCTGATGTCTCTCAAATTAGATTTATTGATTGATTGTTTAAAAACTGATTTTGGCATTACTGAGCCATCGATCGCCATTTCTGGTTTAAATCCTCACAGTGGAGAAGAGGGAAAACTAGGAACGGAAGAACAAGACTGGTTGAATGATTGGTTAGCCAAAGCACAGAGAGAACATCCCCAGGCTAAATTAATTGGACTTGTCCCCCCCGATACTATGTGGGTAAAACCAGGTCAAGCTTGGTATGGCAAGAATGATAAATCCCAGGCTGCGGATGCTTATTTAGCTTTGTATCACGACCAAGGTTTGATCCCAGTAAAATTAATGGCATTCGATCGAGCAGTGAATACAACTATTGGCTTACCTTTTATTCGTACCTCTCCCGATCATGGAACAGCCTTTGATATTGCTGGTCGAGGAGTAGCTAACCCTGATAGCATGAAAGCTGCTATAGAATTAGCCACCGAATTAACTAGACAAAGATTAAATAATTAGTATTTTCTAATTAATCTTTTCTACTAGGGCGAGGACGATATCTACCGGTTTTCTTTCTTCCACCACCATTGGAGCTACGCCTATCGTTGGGCAAATTATCAGATTTATCCTCGTTATGGTTATATATATCTAAATAAATAGATGTACCAGCAAGAGTAGCCGTAGTATTCAGTATTTCTCTAATTGCTTGAATATTACGACCGCCACGACCAAAAACTTTTCCCTTATCTGTACTATCAAACGCCACTCGTAACCAAATTTTATTTTTTTGGGTTAATTGTTCACAATCGATTTCAAGAGAGTCTGGATTGTCCAAAAAAGGTTCTAGGAGAAATTTTACCAGCCCAATATAGTCTGGACTGGCAATTTTTTGAGTGGTAGACAAAGATGTCTTATTAGGCATGAACTTGTTCAAACACTTTAGCTTTGTTGAGAATACTACGAACTGTATCTGTAGGTTGCGCTCCTTCTTTAAGACGCTTAACAATAGCTGGAACATTCAATCTAGTTTCATCAGTTCTAGGATTGTAAAAGCCCAACTCTTCTAGAGGACGACCATCCCGACGACTCCGACTGTTAATTGCTACTATGCGGTAGCTTACTTCTCTTTTTTTACCGTATCTTTTTAAACGCAGTTTTACCATGTTACCTCGAAATTCTTCTTTACGATTGTAATCGATCGCTCCTTTAAAGTTAACAGTGATCGATTATCTATCATCAGTCGGAAATTTGCTACTATTGCCTATTTATTACCTTTTACGAACCATTACAAATTACCAAAACCTTTCTTTTTCTTGCCTTTTTTCTTTTTCTTTTTCGAGCCAGCAGGAGTACGAAAACCAGGCATTCCGCCTCCCATCCCAGGTAGAGAGGGCATTCCACCCATTCCAGGCATTCCACCACCCATTCCAGGCATCGAAGGCATTCCAGGCATTCCACCCATTCCAGGCATACCTTGACCCATTTGCTGCATCATCGATCGCATACGGGTAAAATCTTTAATTAATTTAGAAACATCCCGTTCTTCAAAACCAGAACCAGAAGCTACCCGACGGCGACGACTGGGAGACTGGGCTAATAAATCTGGATTGCTTCTTTCTGCCTTAGTCATAGAATTAATCATTGACTCGGTGCGCTTGAGTTGGCTTTCTCCTTTCTGTAAATCTGCACCACTAATCTTATTCATCCCAGGAATAAGCTTGAGTACACCACCGAGAGAACCCATATTCTTCAGCAAGCGCATTTGCTTAAGGAAGTCATTAAAATCAAACCTAGCTTCGAGAATTTTAGACTGCATTTTCTCAACATCAGCTAAGTCCAATTCCTCTTGAGCTTTTTCTACTAAAGTTAGGACATCCCCCATATTGAGAATACGGGAAGCCATGCGATCGGGATAGAATGGTTCTAAGGCTTCTACTTTTTCCCCTACCCCAACAAATTTGATTGGTTGTCCTGATACTTGACGGACAGATAAAGCTGCACCACCACGAGTATCCCCATCGAGTTTAGTCAGAATTGCTCCACTAATCCCAATTTGTTCGTGGAAAGTATGAGTTAGGGTGGCTGCTTCCTGACCCGTCATAGAATCGACTACGAGTAGGGTATCATCAGGTTTGACAGTGGCTTTGATGCGGGCTAATTCCCCCATCATATCCTCATCAATTTGTAGCCTTCCTGCGGTATCAATGATTACTGTATCAACTTCTAATTCTTTGGCTTTAGCTACCCCTTGGCGAGCAATTTCGACGGGATCGGCATCTGTACCTAGTTCAAAGACGGGAATATCAATTTGTTGACCCAAAGTAAGCAATTGATCGATCGCAGCAGGACGATATACGTCTGTTCCTACCATCAAACAGCTACGTTTTTGCTTACGGAGATAAAGAGCTAACTTGGCTGTGGCGGTAGTTTTCCCTGTACCCTGTAAACCAGCCATTAAAATAACAGTGGGAGCCTGTTCTGCTTGAGCTATGGGAACGTTACTTTCTCCCATAACTTTGACTAATTCATCATAGACAATTTTGATAAATTGTTGACCTGGATTAACTCCAGAAATTACTTCTGCCCCTAAAGCTTTCTTTTCAATCTCACCAATAAAGGTTTTAACTACCTGTAAATTAACATCAGCCGATAAAAGAGCGCGACGTACTTCTTTTAAAGCATCTTGGATATTTGATTGAGAAATTTTATCCTGACCGCGTATTTTTTTCCACGCATCGTCTAAGCGTTCAGCTAAAGCATCAAACATAAAGCAATTTTTTTAGATCTAAAAGTTTTTTTACTAGGTTAATAGTAACAAGTAGCGGGTAGGGAGTAGGGAGTAGGGAGTAGGGAGTAATGAGTAATGAGTAATGAGTAATCAACACCTAATACCAATTCTCAAAACATTCTGGATTAATTGATAACTGTTCACTGATAACTGTTAATTGCTTCCTTCCATCTTGAGTAAGATTTTTGGCTTCAGATTTTCCAATTCTTGTTTGAGCATTTTCTTAGCATTTTTGGGGTTCCCAGAACCTCTAGTTAATTGACTAGAATTAGCCCATTGTCTTAGCATTCCTTGATTTTGAGGGTCAATATTTGATGTCATTACATTTTGACAGTGTTTAGGCTCGTCTAAGCTAAAGAATAAAATACGAAAAGAGCCTGTTTCTGCCAGGGTACGGCTAATTGTTTGTCCTTTCTTGGTTTTGAGGTCTAAATAGCAAGGCAACCAACGAGGTTCTTGCTGTGGATGATAAAGAAGAGTAATCCACAACAAGACTGGATGGGGATGATTAATAAATAAAAACTGATTGTAGCGACGGCATGACATATGGTTGAGAATATCCTGATAATCTAGCATGACGCAGATAGCAGCAATTTCTCCTCCAGGAGTGGTCAACAAATCAGCAAAAACAATTTTCTGAATTGGTTTATCTTTTGGCCATGAGCGTTGCAAGCAAATTTCTGTAATAGAAGGAACAGCTTGAAGGGTATTTTCTGGTTTGGTTATTTCGGTTATTAGAGAAGATCCTCGGGGAATTTGCTGTTGAGAAAACTGGGCTGCTACTTCTTTTGCCTTAGGAGGAGTAAAACCTTGATGGGATTGTTGTAAGGTTTCTAAAACTTGAAGTATATCTCTAACATTTTGGGGTCGCTGGTCTTTTCTTTTTTCTAGACAGCGCATTACTAAATCTTGTAGTTGTTTGGGTATGTGGAAACGAGGATTAAAAGATTCGGGTTTAAAATCATGATGAGCTTGATACCAACCTCCAAAGGAAGAATTTTGTGGCAGTAAGGGCATTTCTGTGGTGAGCATTTCATACATCATCACTCCTAGACTATAGATATCCGAACGATGATCTAATTCTCGACCTTCCATTTGTTCTGGAGAACAATAGGCTAAAGTTCCCATAAAAGATTGGGTTTGCGAACCTCCAGACTGAACCAACTTAGCAATACCAAAGTCTAAGATTTTGGCTACTTCTCCGACAGTAGGGTCTTGAATAACCAAAATATTACTGGGTTTGATGTCTCGGTGGATAATAGTGCATCTTTCCCCATTAAACATAATGCCTTGATGGGCTGATTCTAATCCTAAACAAATATGACGAGTAAATATTAGGAATCTAGATAAAGGTAATGGTTGATGCCGAATTAAATCACTAAGACTTTTTCCCGATAAAAATTCCATTACATAGAAAGAAATATTGTGTTCATCTATGCCATAGTCTCTAACTCTGACAACATGAATACTTTTTTCTCCTAGCAAAGCAGAAATTGTCGCTTCTTTTTCAAAGCGATCGCGCATATTATTATTTAATAGGGTCTGAGATAAAAACTTGATGGCTACTGTCACCCCACCCAGCAAAGTATCTTTTGCCCGATAGACCCTACCCATAGCACCTTCCCCAACTAAATCGATGAGTTCATAGCGATTAGATAGTAAACGTCCGCAGTTAGGATCTCGATTCATAATCATGATGATTGGGATTTAAAATTGACGCTTGAAAGTAGCTTCCATTGTGCTATTGAGATTATGACCAGTCAGGACTCCATGAGAAAAATGGTATGTATCCTCATCAAGACGATAGTAGGTATCAAACCCTGTACGGCGTTGAGATGTACCCAAAACCCAGTAGCATTGAGTAATTGCTTGTGGTCCTATCCAGCCTTCTCCTTCAATATTCCCTAAAACATTGTGCTTGAGAACATAGGTATAGTATTTACCCTCAAAATCGAGATGTCCTCGGTATTTACCATAAAGTTTTCGTTCATTTTCTTGACCGATAGTTATTTCAGTCACTATGGTGAACCATTGTGATTGTTTCCAAGTAACTATACTTGTTCCAGTTAAAGGAATAGGCTGGCTATTATGTTCTAGCCAATGACCATTTATCAGCCAATTCCCTGGTTGTAGTAAAAAACTATGAGTCAAAGTTGCACCTTATTGTTTGAATAAAAATTACTAATTAAAAGTTATTTTTTAAATTAACTAAAGGAAGATGGATGTCTCCTAGTAGCATTGGTTTTTTTGCTCCTGTAACTAGGGGCAAATTACCAGGAGTTGAACTCTTAAACCGCCAGTAAGCTAAAATTGCAAAAGCGATCGCTTCTTTGAAGTTCACATCTACTCCTACTTCACTAGTTGTCAATACTTGGGCAGATTGTAATTCTGCTTGTAAGCATTGTTTGAGATATAAATTTTGACTACCACCACCACAGAGTAAAATTTCCTCTGGCATCTGTGGGAGAAAACTACGATAGCTATAAGCAATAGATGCTACAGTTAATTGGGTTAAAGTTGCTAGCCAATCTGCTGAACTTAGTTGTTCATTACAAGCATCTCGCCAACATTGAGCTAGGTATGCTTCACCAAAAAGTTCTCTCCCAGTGGATTTGGGTGGAGATTGTCTAAAAAAATCTTGTTCTAACCACTTCTCGACTAATTTGGTACAAGGAGTACCAGAAGCTGCCCAACTACCATTTTGGTCATAGGTTTGACGACCATCAGTAAGTTGTTGTACGGCTAAATCGATTAGTGCATTACCAGGGCCTGTATCCCAGCCACACACTTGTTGTTCCCAGTCTAGCTTATGATTTGGTGGTAGGTAAGTGACATTGCCAATTCCGCCAATGTTTTGTACGGCTCGATGTTTGTGGGGATGAGCTAGTAAATAAGCATCTACTTTGGGTACTAGGGGCGCACCTTCTCCTCCCGCAGCAATATCGGCAGAGCGAAAATTACTTACTGTCGGAATATTAGTTAAATTAGCAATTAATTCTCCTCTTCCTAGTTGTAGACTGTATCCTAAAGGCGAATTAAGATTATGGCTGTCTATCTTGGGTTGCTGCTGTAGCATAGGTGGTCTATGAAACACTGTTTGACCATGAGAACCGATCAATTCTGCTTGTAATTGTTCTGATTGTAGAGATTGAACAGCTAAAGCAAAGTTAATTGCGATCGCATCGTCTAATTGGGCTAATTCTTCTATAGATAAGGGTTTTCCATGGCAAACAGCTAGAATTTGCTCTTTTAACTCCTGTGGATAAGGATAAGTTTCTCCTTTGAGGAACTCTATTTGTAAATCTTGCTCTTCTCCCCTAACTTCTACTAAAGCCGAATCAATACCATCAACAGAAGTACCACTGATTAAACCAATAACTTTCATAAACTAAATTCATGGGCGAATACTTCCATTATGTTAATCACAATAAACAAATGAGATTTGGAATTGGCGATCTAGGAGGTGCTGTTAAATTTAAATGCTCGAAAACTTGAGATGCGGAGATAGTTTGCTCTAATTTGTTCATCTGAATAAACAAGAAATTTAGCTTGTGAAAACCATTAGATTAACTTTCTATTAGTTCGTCAAGTTTTGTCTTGCGGATTCTGATAATTTTTTTGCGGATTCCCGTTATCGATCGCTATTAATCATCATAGTTGTCTTGGCTCCCCTGCTCCCCTGCCCCTCTGCACCTCGACTCCTCTGCTTTTTGTAAAGAAAACTAGCTTATTTAACCAGAGTACTTATTTCTGTTGCTGCTCATCTGTATCATCTGATGAAGGATTATTGATTTCGTCCTTAAAACCGCGTAAAGTTTTTCCTAGTGCGCTGCCGAGATCGGGAATTTTTTTGGGTCCGAAAACAAGCAGAGCCACAACACCAATTACAGCTACTTCTGCCCAACCTAAACCAAACATGACTACTCTCCTAAAATGACTAGATTAATAGATAATATATAAACACTAAGCAATGTAAGTATATCTTTATAGTAATAGAGCATTTGTCGCTGCTTAATCAAGCTGCCCTTATCGCTGTTTATGATCAAAATGTTGGAAACCTCACAGTCTTCACTGCGCCAAGAACAACACCCCTTAATTCGTCAGCTAGCTGAGCTAATTCTAGAATATTGGCATCAGTATCTCGATTTATCCGCCTATTCTTTACCAGAAGGATTAGGCTATGTAGAAGGCAAACTAGAAGGGGAAAAACTCAGAATTGAAAATCGCTGTTATCAAACACCCCAGTTTCGCAAAATGCATTTAGAATTAGCTAAAGTGGGAGCTAATTTAGATATTCTTCATTGTGTGATGTTTCCTCGTCCAGAATATCCTTTACCAATGTTTGGTTGTGATATAGTAGCCGGTAAAGGAGGGATTAGTGCTGCGATCGCGGATCTTTCTCCTACTAGTCCAGAAAAAACCCTATCTCAAGCTTACAGAAACGCTCTCTCAACGTTACCGAATAGTCAATTTTCTCAGCCTCGCGAATTACCACCATGGGCTGATATATTTTCTGAGTTTTGCCTCTTTATTCGCCCTCAAACTCTTCAAGAAGAACAAGATTTTCTGGAACAGGTAAAAAGCTTTTTGTCAGTTCATTGTCAGCAAGCTCTTAAAGCTCAACCTTTATCACCTCAGCAACAAAAATTATATTTAGAAGGACAAAATTATTACTGTACTAAACAACAAAAAAACGACAAAACTCGTCGCGTATTAGAAAAAGCTTTTGGTCCCGATTGGGCTGAACATTATATGAAATCAGTTTTATTCGACGTACCAGAGGCATCTACAACTGAAACTAATCAACCTCTTGCCTAAGTCTAAGAAATCCTGGTTAAGTTAAGTAGTGAGTAATAAGTAATAGTGCGACTTGTTGGGTGCTAATCAATTATAAAAATTGAAAACCACCCGTTCAGAACCTAGACATCTGAATAACTAATGTAACTTACAGGTGAAATTCCTGTCG
>JASJDI010000372.1 GCA_030065155.1 Xenococcaceae cyanobacterium MO_188.B29 | reverse complement strand
AAATGAGGTAAGTTTACTTAATTATGGAGATTTTGACTCCCTAGCTAAAGAGTTGCGAATCTTGGGTAAGGGTAAAGGAACACAAACAGAGATAATTGGTCTGAGTAGTTCGACAACAAATGCTTTACTGGAGTGGACAAAGGCTTACAGGCACAAGAAGAAAAAAGCACCCTTATTTGTGGCTCTCGACTTTAAACACAAAGGACATCGGATAACTGGAGATGGGATTTATAAGCTGGTGCGTCGCTATTGCCAGCAAGCGGGAATAACTAAACGGATGAGTCCCCATCGCGTTCGGCACAGTTCGATTACTGCTGCTTTAGATGCTACTGATGGTAACGTGCGGAAGGTGCAGAAGCTATCCCGTCACCGTCAGATAGATACGCTGATGATTTATGATGATAATCGGGCTAGAGATCAGGTGGAATTGTCGGAAATGCTTTCTGATCTAACAGATTAAACGTAAACGCAAACGTATAGGTATCGAAGGAGTCAGCATCCATAGTTTTAGACGTACAGCACTGACTCAGATGCACAATGCAGGAATACCCTTACGACATATTCAGTCGATATCAGGACATAATGATCTGGGAACTTTGCAGCGTTATTTAGAAGTATCTCCAGATCAGATAGAACAGGCTGTTTCAGTCATTGGTTGGTAGTTCCAGTCTAGTCAGGAAAAGTGCTTCTGTAATTGCAGGCTTAGGAGATATAATATTATCTAAGTACGTTATTTTACAATAAATAGGCTTCTTCCACCGCCAGTCTATAAGCTAAATCTTCCTCTCTTGCATCATTGTTAGGGATATAGCCTAACTGTTCTTTAATCTCTCTAGCACAATCTAAAATCTTAGTGTTCTCACCGTCGTATCCCATACCCGCAATTTCAAGAAGATCCGCATAATCAAATTCTTCAAATGGCTTTAGTGCATAGGTATTAAGTACTTTTGTTTGTTTATCTGTAAGACTTTCAAATCCTTTAGATATTGCCTGTTTAGCAATTCCTAGAGCCACACCTTGAAGCCAGTCGTATTCGATAATTAATTTTAGCTTTTCGTATTCTTCTTGATTATGGTATTCTACCATTTGGCACACCGAAAACATCAAACCAATTTTAGCCTCTGGGTTCGCTTTGTCGAGATTTCCCTGATGGATAACTTACTTTATACTTCTTTATTCACAAACTTAATTAGAAATTAGCAACAAGCTCTACTTATTGATAATCGCTCATTTCCTTCTCTAATATTAGATTTCCTGACATCTAACTAATGCTCTGTTATAACTGTCTCAACTAATAAAAAAAAGAATTAAATCACTGACAACAGATATAAATTCCAAAACAATTGAAGTAATAACACTTTAATAGTCCTCACTTGGCAAAATTTAGAATAATGTTCAAGAATCCTTCTTTATTGTTAGTGGCAACTATAATTTCCTTAACACCAATCCAAGTTCAATCTGAACAAGTTATTGACTTCGATTCATTTTCTTTACCTTCTTTTCAGGTTCAAAATGAACCAATAAAACGAACACCAGGCGTTAAGTGTTTATTTGACGGCGAGAAGCTAGTTAAAAGGATTAATACAAATATAGTAATTTGCCAAGATTCTGTGATAACAGATACTTTTAAATATACGCTTAAATTGTACCGATTTAATATTACAAATGGAGTTTCAAAAGGATTAAATTTTGCGACAACAATGTTGATTGGCAATGATCATATAAAATTAGTTTTAATGGCAGACTACTTTGATCAACTGGGGACAGTCGATCAAATGACAAAGTTTATTTTATACAGAAGAAGCTTTCATAGTTGGGTTAGTGGCAAAGATAACATACCAGATCCTCAGTTTCTAAAAGAACATCAACAATATATTACATTGTTACTTGATACTCACGAAGAAATAATGTCACAAACACCAAATCTTTTTTAAAGTTTTTAATGTCAAAGCAGAAGAGAAAGGCTGTATCAGTTATTGGTTGGTAAGAACTATTTCTCTGCAATATTTTTTCCAATTGCATAAATAGCAGCATATCCTGATGCTCAAACACAAAACCATAAAATACCATACAATAATTGTGTAAGCATTCATAACTCTTCTGAGAATATTACCAAATATATACAAATTGTTTTAGGTTTTAATCAAAAATCGTATACAAATCAACAGATCCAGAAGAAGCTGTTGATTGTAGGCTCTGAAAATAATAGTAATTCGACCTAATACAGATAATGGGGAATTATCCCTGAAAGTCTTGTGGATAAGAGAATTAAAGGTGATTTATGCTGCTAATTCAATTGTTATAGATTGAATGTAAATTTATTTCTATCAATCTGCTCCTTCTCTAATACTATGATTGTATTATTTAACAATAGCATTTTGTGTGGGAATTACTCTTTGAGTTGATTAAGAACTAGAGATGAGCCAAGATACTATTCCAGAACGCTTTCGACAAAGAATCCAAAAAGCTAGGGAGCAACAGCTATCTGAACTCGATTTAAGTAGCTATTGGGATGATAGTAAGGATCAATATCAAGAGTTAACTCGAATTCCCGATAAAGTTTTTGAATTAACTCATTTAAAAAAGCTGGATTTAAGCAATAACAATATTCAACACATCCCTTCACAAATATCTAGATTAACCAACTTAGAATCTTTAGACTTAATTGGCAATTACGAATTTACTGACATCCCAGAAGAACTGCGAGGATTTCTGCGCTCTGTCTTGCTGAAATTAACTTGGCAAGTCTACACTCCTCTTCCTGAATGGTTCAGCCAAATTGACCAACTTGGATTACATCTAATCGAGAGCAAAGAATGGGAAAGGATAGAAAGTAGAGAAACAATACCTGATACCATAGTTAAGCTTAAAAATCTATTTTGGTTAAGAATATCGATTAAATTCTCTGAAGATTGGCTACCCTGGCTTCAAACTTTAAACGAATTAGAGTTATATTTATATAATAATCAACTAACTACTTTCCCAGAATCAATAACTAAGCTCTCGAATTTAACCGAGCTAGATTTAAGTGAGAATCAACTAACTACTCTCCCAGAATCAATAACTAAGCTCTCGAATTTAACCAGGCTAGATTTAGGTTATAATCAACTAAATACTCTCCCAGAATCTATAACTAAGCTCTCTAATTTAACCACGCTATATTTAAGTGGAAATCCTCTAGAAAAACCACCTCTAGAAATTGCCAATAAAGGCATAGAAGCAATTAAAGAATATTTCCGTCAACTTCAAGAGGAAGGAATAGATTATATTTATGAAGCTAAACTACTGATAGTCGGAGAAGGTGGTGCTGGTAAAACTACCCTTGCTAAAAAAATAGAAGACTCTAACTATCAAGTAGACAGTAATGAAAAATCTACAGAAGGTATTGACATAACTAAATGGAGTTTTCCTTTTTTCGATAAGAAACAAAAAGAACGAGAATTTAAAGTCAATATTTGGGACTTTGGAGGTCAGGAAATTTATCATGCTACCCATCAGTTTTTCTTAACAAAACGTTCTCTTTATGCCCTCGTAGCTGATACTCGCAAAGATGATACTGACTTCTATTATTGGCTTAATGTAGTCGAACTTCTCAGTGAGAATAGTCCTTTACTTATTGTTAAGAATGAGAAGCAAGACCGCAAGAGAGAAATCAATGAACGTGCTTTACGAGGACAGTTTACTAATCTCAAAGAAACTCTTGCTACTAACCTCAAAACTAACCGAGGTTTAAAAGAAATTGTCACTAATATTCAAGATTACATTAAAAAATTACCTCACATTGGACAAGCACTACCTAAAACCTGGGTTGATGTACGGAAGTCTTTAGAAGAAGATAAGCGTAATCATATCTATCTACAAGAATACTTAGATATCTGTGAAGCAAATGGATTTAAAAAACTCGAAGATAAATTACAGTTAAGCGGATATTTGCATGACTTAGGAGTATGCCTTCATTTCCAAGATGAAGAAAATTCTCTATTATATAAGACTGTTATTCTTAAACCAGAATGGGGTACGGATGCTGTTTATGAAGTTCTAGACAATAAACAAGTTATTAACAACCAAGGACATTTTACCCGTAATGACTTAAAAAATATCTGGCATGAAGAAAAGTATGCCTTGATGCGTGGCGAGTTACTAGAACTCATGAAAAAATTTCAACTTTGCTATGAAATTCCTGACAGCAAAGATAGTTTCATTGCCCCCCAACTCCTTAGCGATAACCAACCAGATTATAACTGGGATGAATCTAATAATTTAATTCTCCGCTACACTTACCCTGCTTTTATGCCTAAAGGCATTATTTCAAGATTTATTGTCATAATGCACCAGTATATTCATTCTGCTAATCATAATCAATGTGTCTGGAAAAGTGGGGCAGTTTTAAAACAAAATAATACCTTAGCTGAAGTCATTGAATATTATGGTAAACGAGAGATTATAATCCGAGTTTTGGGTAATGATAAGCGAGGTTTCATGACTATTGTTGCCAACGAAATAGATAAAATTAATAAGTCTTACCCACGATTAAATTACCAAAAATTAACTCCTTGTAATTGTCCAATTTGTAAGAATAATCAAAACCCTTATACTTACCAATTTAACGAACTTGTTGAGAGACTTGCCAATAATAAACTAACTATTGAATGTGGTAAATCTCCTTATCACGAAGTCCAAGTCTTAGATTTGATCGATCATTCTATTGATATTCAAAAGTTAATTTCTCAAGCACAACAAGATAATAATAGAGATGCTAATTTTCAAGGTGATGCAAAGCAACTAATCATTCAGCTTTTTGGGGATTTTATGCAAGGGAATAAGAATATAAAACAAACTAATTTGGGTAATGGTGATAATGTTGCTGGAAATAAAAACATCGATCAAAGCCGAAACGTAAACATATCAGGTAACGCTCAAGTTACTGCTAGTGGTGCTGGTGCTTTCAACTTAGGTGATATTAGCGGGACAGTCGCCAACACCATCAATCAATTACCCACCTCTCCCAATCCTAACCAACCAGGAATTAAAGAACTTCTGATTAGACTAGGTGAAGCCATTTCTACTTCAGAAGATTTAGATGATAAGCGCAAAGCCAAAGCCTTCAAGCAAATCGAAGCTTTAGCTACCGCAGCACAAAACCCTAATGATGAAGATATGAAGGACTCTGCCGAAGATGCCACCACTATTCTAGAAAAAATAGTTTCCAAGTTACCCGCAGCAGCAGCACTAGTTACTATCTGTCAAGAGGTTTT